>NZ_BAAHSG010000048.1:0-14822 GCF_054660775.1 Allocoprococcus similis | reverse complement strand
AACATAATTAACATTATGTCGTCATTCTACAAGCATCTCTAACATTTCCATACTCTTTTTCCATTCCATAATTCCATCCGCAGCATAAATCCTTGTCACCTCGATACTGCTGTGTCCCAGAATATCCGCAAGCTGCACCAGATTTCCAGTAACCCTGTAAAAAATTCTTGCAAACATATGTCTGAAATTATGCGGAAATACTTTTTCGGTTTCCACCCCGGCACTTACTGCAAGCTGTTTTAATTCTCTCCATATATTCGACCGGTCTTTTTCATGACCCGATCTTGTTATAAACACATTTCCCTTTTGAATCCTGTTTTTTCTTATATAATACAAAAGTCTTTTTCTCAACTGATCCGTTAAAATAACCGGTCTGTATTTTCCTTTATTCCACACCTTCACAATTCCGCTTTGAACACTATCAACTGAAAAATATCTCAGCTCACTGATCCGGATTCCTGTCCCCGCAAGCGTCTCCATAATCATTACAAGCTGTTCCTTTCCCTGCTCTTTTGCTTTCCGCACCAGTTTGATATAATCGGATTTCTGCAGTTCTCTTTCCATCATCTTTGAATTACAGCCCTGCGCACGGACTCTGCGGAGCTTCCATTTTCCAAGCCCAACAGCAAGTAAATACTGATTCAGTGCCACAAGCATCGAATTTACACTGCTTACTGCATAATGCTGTATCAGCCACTCCCGGTAAGCAAGCAGAAGTTCCTTATCTATTTCTTCCGCTTCTGCTGCATAGGAATAAAAAGTCGTCACATCCGTCATATATTTCTTCTTTGTTGCCTCCGAAGCTTCCCGCTCGATCAAATATTCCATAAAGATTTCTTTTTCAAATTCCATTCCGTTCATAATGTGTCCTCCTTGTTTTTTCTCTTTACTCACATTATTTCACAGATCTGAAATATTATTAACCGAAAAAGCAGCAGGACAAAAACTTTTGTCATTGTCCTGCTGCTCATATCCGTCTATTTTCCTTAATTGATTCTAATTTAAATCCAGACTCTTTATCCAATCCCGAATTTCAAAATCATTATCTTTTATTTTTCATATAAAAACTCTTCTGAAAGAGTAACATTAAAATCCTTAGCCAGATGCCTGAAATTATCAGGTGTAATTGTCTGCAGTTTATCAGGTCTCATTGACAGCATTTTTACCAGAATCTCTGCTGACTTTTCCGCTGTATGCATGAGTCCAAATGTAAGATCAAAATCCTCCCCTGCTGCAAACATTCCATGATGTGCCCAGATGGCAAGATCATATTTCTTCATAAGTTCACTTGTCGCTACAGCAATTTCTCTTCCCCCCGGAACCATCCATGGAACTACACCGATTCCATCCGGAAATACTACCGGACACTCTGTTGCCATTTCCCAAAGTTCTCTTGTAAAGACTCTATCCTCAAGTGGAAGGACAAATGTAAGTGCTATGATATTAGTCGTATGTGCATGATATACCACTCTGTAGTTTGGATTCTGAAGCTTCTTTACTTCGAGATTCATAAGATGGCTAGGCAGCTCACTTGTCGGTCTTCCACCATTCACAAGTCCCCATACGATACGGTAATTTTCGCCCTTTTCATCAAGCTCTATCATACAGATGGAATCCTCCGGCTTGATTATCACGTTTCTGAAATATTTTCCGCTTCCAGTCACAAGGAAATACTCTCCGGCAAGCTCTGGCACTGTTGTTCCGATTGGCTGCCACTCCTTTGGCTCAAAATTCTCTCTTACTGACTCTACCTCATCTGCCTTCACACGATATGAGAGGTTTCCGCCATTTCTTTCGTGCCAGCCCTGCTCCCATCCGTCATTCGCCATACGTATAAATCCTTTTACAAATTCTGCATCTAAAAATTTCATGATATTTTCCTCGCTTTTCTACTATATTTAAACTACTGTTTTATACTTGATCACCTGCGCAAAACCATACTACACTGTACCTTTTATAGATATGACTATGTTCTTATCTGCATACAATATCAACCGGCACATCCAGTATCTTTGCCACCTTGAGTATTGTATCGATATGCCTGCCGACTGCTGCTGCCATGTGATGTGTAGGACCTGCTTCGCTCCATCGGTTACAGAATTCTCTTGCTCCGATTGAAAAGCGCGTTCTCATATTTGTGTCACCAAATGTGAATATCGGGCCATCCTCGTTTACACCCTCTGCCACAACAAACTTAAATTTTCCGTTCATATCCTGTGTGATTCCAAGGTATGTTACAGCTCCGACAGGTGGATAGAACTGTGTCAGATATCCGCCGCCTGTTTTTCCGTGAAATACATCTACAATCTTCATGGTCGGCTTTTTTGCCTGTGAAATATCAGCATCTCCCGAACCTGAATGTCCGATGATACAGATATCCTCATTAAAGTCGATGGAATACATCTCCGAAAGCTGGCCTGTACCGGAAATCGTTTTTAAAATGCTCATAGCCATAGCAACCTTCATATCTCCCTCAACTGCACAGGCTGTTCCCTGCTTTATAAGCATTGAAAACGCCGGTATCAGCATACTGTCAAGCTTTCCTGCTATTCCCTGGGCAAAACCGTCATAATGAGAGGCTATCATTCCAAGCTCTTCTTCCTTTACCCATTCTTCAAATGCCACAACATATTTTGCCATGTCCCATACAGTCTCAACTGTAGCTGCTTTATTGTCTTTGTCTGGTGCTATATCAAATGTCGCAAGTATATCCTCAGCCTTTGCCCTGATTGCGTTCTCATCTGTGATATGGTCAGCGATCGCCCACATTTTCTCCCAGTCAAACTGCTTTGTGTAAAGTCCCATGCGGTTATACAGATTGGTCTCATCGATATACAGATCCATCATTCCCGGATATGGTCTTCCGATCTGTGCGATATTGGTATAGCGGAATCTTCTTCTGACCTGTGCTGCCTTGCACCACTGTGCTATCTCCGTTGCCACATAATCATCTCCACCTTCTACTACGCCTGTGATCACTGCATGTCTCTTCCCTGCTCTTTCAAGGTCTGCAACCATCTCTCCGACTGCTCCGCATGCATACAGCTCACCCAGCCATTTCGGTGTGTCCGTATTCGCATAATCCGGTGCTTTGAGCTTTTGAACGTTCACCAGAACAACCGGCACATTTAAATCTCTGATTGCAGGAAGCATATTGTAGCTTGTCGCATATGTGAGAAGCTGTAAAATCACCAGATCCACATCTGCCGCCCTGAATTTGTCTCCTGCTTTCATTGAAAGCTCTTTTGTGGTAACAATTCCACCATCCACCAGCTCAACGGTATCCGGTATTGTCTTTTTAAAAGACTCATACTGTGCCTCGAACTCCGGAACGAGTGTCGGAAACTGTGGCAGGTATGCGCCGAGCGCTATCGAAAATACACCAACCTTTGCTTTTGTTTCTACTAACATTTGTTTTCTCCCTTCTTTTGATAGCAATTTTGCATTTATCATTTATAAATTCGGACTATATTCTTTTATTTCAAAAGAATCGAAAATGCATTGTCTTGCAGCTTTTAAATCGTAAAGTTCTTTAGCTGCGATCATTTGTGAAGCTATATTTCCTATCGCAGTGGCTTCGCCCGGTCCCGCGTAAACAGTCATTCCTGTTTCCTTTGCGGTAAGCTCATTCAGGTAAGCTGCATTTGAGCCTCCCCCGACTACATATATATGCGAATATTGCTTTCCTGTCAGCTCCTCTATCTCGTGAGCAGTCCCTGCATAGCACCTTGCCAGGCTGTTATAGATAACGGCTGCCACCTCTGCGACCGACTGTGGAATCTGCTGTCCACTCTCACTGCATGCTTTTTTTACTTCCTCTGTCATGCTTTCCGGTGCTAAAAATCTGTCATTGTTCGCATCCACCACTGACTTTATATCCTCTTTTGCTGCCATCTCACATATTTCAGCAAAACTCATATCCTGTGCGATTTCTTTCTTTACCGACTGTATCATCCACAGTCCCATAATATTTTTCAGATAACGGAATCTGTGATCATAACCGCCTTCGTTTGTCAGATTGCACTTCATGCTGCCGACTGTACAGTCTGCTTCTTTAAGCTCTGTTCCCATAAGTGACCATGTTCCTGAGCTGATATACAAAGCAGCATCCTCCTGCGTTGGAATAGCCATAACAGCGGACGCAGTATCATGCGTCGGTGGAAGAATGACCGTGCAGTTGAATCCCACCTTTTCCTGAATGGCATTTGTTAAGTCTCCCAGCTCATATCCCGGACTTTTTATTTCTAAAAACAATTCCTGTGGAAATCCAAGCTTAGCTATGAGCTGATGATCCCAGTCCTTTGTCTTCGCATTTACAAGCTGGGTAGTTGATGCATTTGTATATTCCTGAGCCTTCCTTCCGGTTAAAAGAAAATGGAAATAATCAGGTATCATAAGCATTGTCTTTGCATTTGCAAACATATCCGGATTTTGTTTTTTTACAGCCATCAGCTGATAAATCGTATTAAAGATCTGTTTCTGAATACCGGTTCTTGTGTAAAGTTCTGTCTCCGGTACAAACTGATACACTGCTTTGTCGATGTCCTTTGTTCTGTCATCCCTGTAGGCAACCGCATCTCCAAGCATTCTGTCGTTTTCATCCAACAGGACAAAATCCACAGCCCATGTGTCAATTCCCATGCTGTGTGGAATTTTTCCCATTTTCAGACACTTTTTCATGCCTGTAAGTATTTCCTCAAAAAGTCTGTCCACATCCCACACCTTATGACCATCTTTTTCTGTCATGCCGTTTGGAAAGCGGTAGATCTCCTCAAGCACCATCTTTCCGTTTTCCATGTGTGAAAGCATATGTCTGCCACTTGAAGCGCCAATGTCAACCGCAAGATAATATCTTGTATCCATATGTGAGTTCCTTTCTTTTTTGTTCTCGGTGGTTCTGAATAATTACCTTTTTTCTGTACTCAATATAACAAAAATAAGGACAGCTTTTTAGAACCTCATTAGTTCAAAAAACTGTCCTTATTTTCCATCCTATCGTGTTTTATCTTTTATGTTTTCTTTTCTGTATTTGTGCGGTGTCATTCCGTAACGCTTCTTAAATTGCCTGAAAAAATAGCTTTGATTCTCATACCCGACATCCAGGGCTATTTCTTCAATCGAAAGCTTTGTATCGCACAGCAGAAGAACCGCCATCTGAAATCTTTTTCTTTGCAGAAGCTCCTGAAAATTGTATCCGGTTTTTTGCTTTATCAGTTTGCTTAAGGCAGTCATAGACTGATTCGTATCCTCTGCAATTCTCGTCAGACTGGCATTTTTACAGTCACTGTTAATATATCCGAGCACTGCCTGGACGATCGTCTCCTTATAATCCATAGAAGAGTTATGGCTAAGATTTTCCAGATGATTCAGCAGATACAAAAATACAATCCCCATGGAATATTGGTTTATTATATCTTCGTTAGCATATCCGTGCAGCATGGATTCCACCATATTTTCCATAAGGTTTTCGACCTGCTCATTCTCCTGCAGTCGAAACAGAAGGTAATGCGAGACCGGATCCTTTTGTCTGAATACGCTTGTCACAAACCGGGCAAGAACATTCTCTTCGCCAAGCATAGATAAAGGTACCTCAAAAAATTCAGGAAGTGCAATAAAATTTATACCTATGTCCTGATAATCCGCTCTTTTTATTGAATGCACCACCTGCTGGTTCAGCATCAGGACATCACCCTTATGAAGTACCAGCTCTTTTCCTTCTATGCAATGCGTAATACTGCCCTGGATAACATACATAATCTCTACATAATTGTGTCTGTGTTCCGGAAAATCGACAAAACGGCTATGCGGACGTACTGTAATAAGCTGTCCTCTGCCAAGCAGCAGTTCCCTGTCTATTTCCTCTATCTTTTCTTTCACATACAATTGTCTTTCAATGTCACCCTGACCGTCCAGATATTTCTGTTCTTCTTCCGATACCTTCATTAGTTCATCCAACAGTTTCTGTTTCATATAATATCCCCTTTATAATAGCAGAATTCCAAAATTGATCAGATTCTTAGTGTATGACGTACCTGTAGTCGTACTTTCTCCTACTTTTGCAAGAAAGTCATTTACTCTAAGCATAAAGTATATTTTTCAAAATGAACACCCCCTGGAGCAAAATTTGTCACCTATTCTAAAGAAAAACCGAGTAGGAGGCGGTGACTAACCGCCGACCTCTCACAACACCGTACATACTGCTCTCGTATACGGCGTTTTCAATAGTCATCACATCAGCCCCCGGTGCACAAGTATTAAAGAGCAGGTAAGAAAGGATAGAATTTCTTACCTGCTCTTTTTATATCTGACTTTAGCATTTCTTTGCTAATATAAAGGAATGTCCTTCCATTTTTACTGCCTGAAGGCTGACTTTTTTACCGGTATATAAATCCATATACTCGCCCTCTTCTTCAATCCAGGCTGTCCGGCTCTCTTCTGCGAAATTAAAAAGTGCTGTCATCTGCTCGCCCTCCATCTCCCGCACAACTCCAAGGATTCCATTTTCCCAAGTGTCTAGCGTCCAGACATTTGCCGATGCGTCAAATACTTTTTCCTTGCTTCGAATAGATCTAAGTTTCCCAATTCCATCAAACAGTTCTTTTTGTACCGTTCCTTTTCTCTTTCGTCCGTCTGCCAGCTTCCAGTCAAATTTTCCTCTGTGGATATACCTGGAATCGACCTGTTTTTCCGGATCATTTTTATAGGTATAATCATTTACCTGACCAATCTCATCTCCACTATAAAGCATCGGAATTCCGGATTGTACCATCATATAAGCGTGCAGCATCAGATCGAATCTGACCGCACGTTTTTTCTTTTCTTCATCTTGCTCAAATCCGGCACTTTCAATTCCACACATGGAAGCTGTCGTTGCACAGAATCTGGCATCTCCTGTTATCGGATCTTCATTATAAAGTTCCCCTCGGCTCACACTATCTGCGATCTTTCCCGTGAAGAAGTCATTCAGATATCTTTTGTGTGGGACTTCCTGCATTCCCCAACCGGCAAGTGTCTGGAAATCCAGTCCCCATCCAATATCATCATGACATCTGAGATAATTTAAGAAAGTATACTCTTTCGGAAGGTTGTTCATAATATCAAGCTGCATCCGTAAAAGTCTGGTATCTCTCGTCGCAACCGTATTCCATGTCGTAGCCATCATGGTTACATTATAAAGCATATGACATTCCGGCTTTTCTATGGTACCAAAATAAGGAACTACTTTTTCCGGTTCCATCACGACTTCCCCCAATAATACAACCGATGGACACACAATCTCCCCGATCATACGCATCATCCTGACTATCGTGTGTACCTGTGGAAGATTTCTGCAGCTTGTCCCCATTTCCTTCCAGATATAAGGAACTGCATCGATCCGCAGAATGTCAATCCCCTGATTGGCCAGGAAAAGGAAATTATACATCATTTCGTTAAACACCCTCGGATTCTTATAATTCAGATCCCACTGATAAGGATAAAAGGTAGTCAACACGTAGTGTCTGATTTCAGGAAGCCACGTAAAATTCCCCGGTGCTGTTTCCGGAAATACCTGTGGCACTGTTTTCTCATATTCCCTGACATAGTTTTCATTGTCACAGAAGAAATACCGGCTCATATATTCGCCTTCACCCATTCTTGCCTTCTGTGCCCATTCATGATCTTCGGAAGTATGGTTCATTACAAAATCCATACACAGATTCATGTCTTTTTCATGGCAGGCTTCAGCCAGATCTGCAAGATCTTCTATGGTTCCAAGCTCCGGCTTTACTTTTCTGAAATCCGCAACCGCATAGCCGCCATCGGATCTTCCCTTTGGCGAATCGAGAAACGGCATCAGATGAACACAGTTTACACCACATTCTTCCAGATACTTAAGCTTTCCTTTGACTCCCCTTAAATTTCCGGCAAAATTATCAATATACAGCATCATTCCCAGCATGTTTTTCTTACGATACCACGCCGGATCCTTTTCCTTCTCCAGATCTCTCTTTCGAAGTTTCGCATTTCTTGCATGATAGTAATTCTGCATCTGTTCGCAGAGTTCTGCAAACATTGCTTCATTATCATATAATTCCATATAGAGCCAGCGAAGCTCATCTAAATGCTTCGCCAGTCTCTTTTCAAAAATCTCATCTTTATTTCTCATTTTTAATCAACCATTTCCAGATAAATCTGATATGCCATGTACTCACCGAATTCAAGAGGCATCGGCATACCAGCTTCCATCAGAGCCTCTGCCGGATAAATTTTTCCGGTATTTGAATCTTTATAGAATTGTCCGGCACACAGACCTTTCAGTTTTACATAATTAACCGTCATGTTTCCATGGATTTCGAGCATAATCACATTTACAAGGGCTTCTCTTCCATCTTCTGATACAAACTCCCAGGCACCGACTTCTTCTGCGAATGGATTGCTCAGTCGATAATAAAGCCCATTTTGTACGAGTGGTGCATATTTTTTGTATTCTATTATCTGTTCCCGGATCTCTCTGCGCTCTTCATCTGTCATTTTCGCCGGATCCAGCTCATAGCCAAAAGTTCCTGCCATAGCACAGACACCTCGTGTATGAAGGGATGTTTTTCTTCCTGTCTGGTGATTCGGAACTGCTGATACATGAGATCCCACTGCTGATACCGGATATCCAAAGGATGTTCCGTATTGAATCCTCACACGATCCACTGCATCCGTATTATCACTGCACCAGATCTGTGGTGTATAATACAGCATTCCCGCGTCAAAACGACCTCCTCCACCACTGCAGCCTTCGATCAGAAGATCTGGATAGCGGTTTATAATACGCTCCAGGAAATCATAAAGTCCAAGCATGTAGTCATACTGCACACTACCTTGTTCTTCTGCTGTCATAGAATATACTTCTGCCATACTTCGGTTCATATCCCATTTTACATATTCGATATTTCCCTGATCGAGCACCTGACACATCTGCTCATAAACAGCATCCACAACTTCTTTTCTCGAAAAATCAAGGAGTAGCTGGTTTCTTCCTTTTACCGGTTTTCTTCCCGGGATCTGAATTGCCCAGTCCGGATGTTCACGGTAAAGATCACTGTCTTCATTTACCATCTCCGGCTCAAACCAGAGCCCGAATTTAACACCTAACGCATTGATCCTGCTGATCAGGTCACCAAGACTTCCCTGCAGCTTTTCTTCATTTACCTTCCAGTCGCCAAGTCCACTGTTGTCATCATTTCGACTTCCAAACCATCCATCGTCCAGTACAACCATATCGATTCCCAGATCCTTTGCCTGCTCGGCAAGATGATAGATATCTTCTCCCGTAAAATCAAAATAGCATGCTTCCCAACTGTTGATTAGTATCGGTCTTACTTTTTCTTTATATTTTCCGCGACACAGATTTTTACGGATACATCTCTGCAGATTCTGGGAAAGCTTTCCAAGTCCCTGATTGCTGCAAGTTAAAATAACTTCAGGGATCACAAATTCCTCTCCTTTTTTCAGTGGATAAGAAAACTGTTCTTCCTGCAGTCCCATCTGCATTCTTGTCTGCCCGAACTGATCCTTTTCTACTTCTGCCTTAAATCCTCCGCTGTATACAAAAGACATTCCATAACAGGTACCGGCATCTTCTGTCGTTTCTTTTTCTGCCAGTATCATCATCGGATTGTACTGATGGCTGGATGTTCCTCTGCGGCTTCCAATTACAAAAGCTCCATGTCCTACCGGTGTTCTTTGCATATTTCTTTCCATCGCATGGCGGCCGTAAAATGAAATCACATCAAACTCACCGTGAAGAAGATCAATACAGGCTGCCTGTGCTTTTGTCAGTCTGATTTTATCTTCTTCTGTATTAATCACTTTTGCACTTCTTGTGATCACATCATACTCCGGAAGAACTCCATAAAGTAATTCTACCTGTAATCCTGTCACCTGATCTTTCATATAAATGATCAGAGTCTGGGCTTCCTCTTCGGCAGCATAAACTGCCGGAAGTCCCTTCAAATTGTATTTTCCATTACAAATCTCATATCCCTGATATCTAAGATCGCATCCAAAAGAACCATCTGCATTTACAAGATCAAGCACCGGACTCCTGAAATCTCCTGTCAGTCGACACGGAAATTCCTGCGGCAGCACATCAAGGGAATATGTTCTGTCATTTCCTGTATCCTGCGGATTTCCTGAGAAGCCACGGTCTGCATAGGTCAGAAGATAGTCCATAACTCCATCTGTCTTTCTTCCATAATATAAATGCAGTAAAAATCCATATGCATCAATCTGCATCTGATACGTTGTATTTTGGGTATGTAATGTAAATGTTTTTGCTTTCTCGTTGTATATGATTCCCATGTTCTTCTCCTTAAGCTTCTGTCAAATTTATTTTACTGCGCCATTTACAACACCGTTCAGAATCTGTTTCTGACAGATCAGATAGAAAATCAAAATCGGAAGCAGTGCCAGTAAATAGGATGCAAATGCAAGATTATAATTGGTTCCAAATTGTGTCTGGAATGTCATCTGTGCAAGTGGCAGTGTGTTCACATCACTACCTGCCAGAATTACAAGTGGTGTCATAACGTCATTCCATGTACCAAGTGCTGTAAGTACCGCTACTGTTGCATGCATCGGTTTCATGATTGGGAAAATAACGCTCCAATAAGTTTTCCAGGTTGTTGCCCCGTCTACATGTGCAGCCTCTTCCAGTGCCATCGGAATATTTTTCAGATAACCGGAGTATAAGAGCACATTCATCGGCATATAAAATACAAGATAACACAAAATAACACCGAAAATATTGTCAATTCCCATCTGTGCTGTCTGCTTCACAAGTGGCATCATCAAAATTGCAAATGGAACAAACATACCGCTTACAATATAAAGATAGGCTACTTTGTAAAATTTACTGGTACTTTTACTTCTTCCGATCACATAACCGATCATAGAATGAATCAGAATGGAAAGAACTACCGTTACAATCGTTATCAGCACACTGTTGCCCAGTGAATGCCAGAAATCTGTTACACGCATTGCTTCTGCAAAGTTAGAAAAACTCCAGCTTTTCGGCAAAGATAAAATTCCGGAAATACTGTTTGTCATTTCCGACGGTTTCTTAAATGCAATCACAACTGTAAGATAAAGAGGAAAAATAACGGTTACAAGCCCCAGAATCAATAAAATTGTGATTGGCCAGTTTACTCTTTCTTTCACCTTTACTTTCATTATAACTGTTCCTCCTTATTTCCCAAAAAGTTCATCTGTAATACAGAGATCACAACGATCACTACAAAGAACACAACTGCATTGGCACTCTGGAACCCAAACTGTCCTCCTGCCATACCATTGTTATAAATCAAAAATGAAATTGATTCCGTACTCTGTGCCGGACCTCCTTTTGTAAGAGCCATGATCTGATCAAATACCATCAGGAAGTTTTTCATACAGAGTACCATGTTGATGGTAAAGAACGGAAGGATCAGAGGAAATGTCAGATTTCTGAATTTTTTCCATCCGGTCGCTCCATCAAGGGAACCTGCTTCGTATACATCCTCCGGTACCGTCTGAAGCCCGGAAATATAAATGATCGTATTCATCGCAACAGACTGCCATGCACATACAATTACGATCGCAATCCATGCCCATTTTGAGCTTGCCAGAATACTGTCACCTTTTCCGCCCATCATTTTTACAACTGCCGGAAGAATATAAGTGAAAAAGTAATTGAAAATATAGCCCACTACAAGTGCTCCTAAAATATTTGGAACGAAATACATTCCTCTGAGTGCACTTTTAAATTTAATTTTGCTGTTTAATCCCAGTGCTAAAATAAGACTCAACACATTTACAACAATTGTTGCAACAATTGCAAGCTTGAATGTAAACAGGTAGGATTTTCCGACTCTTGCATCAGTAAATAAATCTGCATAATTCCGAAGACCTACCCAGTCAAACTCGCCATATCCTCGAAAATTTGTAAAACTATAAATAACACCTTTAATAAGTGGCAGCGTATTAAAGCAGAAAAACAACGCAAGTATCGGTATCGTAATCAGTAAAAATGTCCGCTCTCTGCCATTCATCTTTTTCAATTTATTCATGATCTGTATCCCTCCTACTTGCCTGCTTCATAATCTTCCATCATACGAATGATATCCCGGTTATATCTGTTCCAGTCTTTGTCAAATTTTTTCAGGAATGCGTCAACATCCTGGTTTATGAGAAATGTCTGGATTTGTGCATCGACTGCCATTTCTGACGGATAATAGTGATCCTGGTAATCCGCCATACGGTTATCCTGAATATATGGTTTCATATC
This sequence comes from Allocoprococcus similis, assembly GCF_054660775.1. Taxonomy (NCBI): domain Bacteria; kingdom Bacillati; phylum Bacillota; class Clostridia; order Lachnospirales; family Lachnospiraceae; genus Allocoprococcus; species Allocoprococcus similis. The sequence continues at coordinate 2,527 of NZ_BAAHSG010000048.1, read as the reverse complement.
TTCCAGTTCCGGAGCTAATGCAAAATCTTCGTCTTTACAAGGCACCGCATTCTGTGCATCTAAGTATGTCTGGATACTATCATGATCCATCAGGAAATCAAGTACTTCATATGCTGCGTCCTTGTTTTCACATGCGTCCATCACACAAAACTGAAGGTCCACTCCTGAGTTTAATACATTGTCCTTTTCTGAATCATTAGCCGGCATAACAAAAGAACCGATATTCATATCCGGATTTACAGATTTGATCTGCGGAATTGCATAGCTTCCGATTGTATACATCGCTGATTCACCATTTGCAAATGCAGTACATGCATCGTTGTATCCGTATGCAAACGGTCCATCTTCACCATAGTTTAACAATTCAAGCATTTTTTCTGCCACTTGCGGATATTCTTTGGAGAAGGTTGTTTCTCCCTTATTCACCTGCTGACAAACATCGGATGGTGCAAGTCCAACTGCAAGTGCATTCCAAGGTGCAAGGCAGGTCCAGGTATCTTTAAACCCAAAATAAAGTGGCTGGATTCCTTCATTCTGAATTTCATCACAGAGAGAAACAAATTCATCCCAGGTCTGTGGAATTTCCCATCCATGCTCTGCAAACATATCTTTGTTATAGAGCACTCCTGCCGCATTTGCCACATACGGAAGCCCATATGTTCCTTCTGTCGGAACAAACTCCAATCCTTCAATAATATCCAGATATGCAGGTTTTACTTCACCAAGTCCTTCATAATCTGAAAGGTCAGCCAGTATTCCTGAATCAACAAAATACGAATAATTGATATCTCCTCCGATTCCGATAATATCCGGATAATCTTCCCTGATAAAACGTGTTTTCAAAATTGTTGTCGCATCATTTGGGGAAGATATTTTTAAGTGGATATCATCATGTGTTTCATTAAATTCTTTCTCGAGCTGTTCAAATATATCTACCGCCTCCGGTTTATACTGAACCAGTTCAATTTCCACTTTTCCGCTTTTTGAATTTTGCTGACATCCCTGTAATACAGCTGATGCCGTCAGAATACAAGACATTCCCAAAACAATTGCTGCTCTTTTCCTTCTCATTTTTGCTCCTTCCTCACAGGTATATTCGTTTTTAGTTACCGCTCGATATATCAAGTACTTTCTTTGTAGTTGTATTATAACCTACCATTATGCGACTATAAATATCATTGTATTTGAATTTTTATTCCAAAATGCTATTATTTTCTTCTTTTTTGCTAAATGCATAGCATTTTGGTATATTTTAGTTGCAATCTATTTATTAAATCAGTAGAATAAACATAAATATATATATCAACTGACTTAACATCTGCTAAACATCATTTTTTCACGGCAGAGCACCTATGAGAAAGGAATTATTATGAAAGAACTTATGTTTTCAGTATTTCCAAGCGAGAATTTTGTCGATCTTGGATTGTATCAGTTTGGTTACGAACAATGTGAACCGGCGCATAGTTTTGGTCCTGCCGTCCGTAATCATTTTCTTTTTCACTACATTATCTCCGGCACCGGAATTTTAATGGCAAATGATTCTCACGGTGTAACACAGACCTATCACGTAAAAAGTGGCCAGGGCTTTATGATTTTCCCTGGTCAGATCACTACTTATATCTCTGATGAAAAGCTCCCATGGGAATATACATGGATTGAATTTGACGGACTGCGTGCAAAGGAAACCATTGAACTTTCCGGACTTAGTTTGGATAATCCGATTTATAAAGCTACTTCTAAGGATCTGCGTGAAATACTGAAAGAAGAACTTCTCTATATTGCAAGTCACGGAGACGCTACACCATTTCATCTGATCGGGCATCTCTATCTTGCAATTGATGCTCTTATTCGTTCTACTTCCATCATGCAGACATCGAAAATCAGCCGTCTTCAAGATTTTTATATCCATGAAGCCCTATCTTATATAGAGCAGAATTTTCAGAACGATATTTCTGTCGAAAACATCGCTGCTGTATGCGGATTAAATCGGAGTTATTTTGGGAAAATATTTAAAGATGGAATTGGAAAATCTCCACAGGAATTTTTGCTGAATTATAGAATGATTAAAGCTGCTGAATTATTAAAACTGACAAAGTTTTCCATTAAAGATGTAGGTAATGCAGTCGGTTATCCCAACCAATTACATTTTTCCAGAGCCTTTAAAAACATTTACGGTGTCTCGCCAAGAGACTGGCGTAATCAGAACAGACTTAAATAACACAAAAAAGAATGCGCTCTCATAGAATCAGACGCATTCTTTTTTCCTCAGAAATAAATTTTCTTATATAAAAAAAACTGCAAACCCTTATGGTCTACAGCTCCCTTACTTTTCTCATGTACCTTCAAAACCACATACAAACTTAAATCTTTACTCCATCCATTTTCTCTTACCCTGTCCTACCTTCTTGGTTATGCCCTCGACCGATTAGTAACAGTCAGCTCCATGCATTACTGCACTTCCACCTCTGCCCTATCTACCTTGTCGTCTTCAAGGGGTCTTACAACTTGCGTTGGGATATCTCATCTT
>NZ_BAAHSG010000047.1:0-5818 GCF_054660775.1 Allocoprococcus similis | reverse complement strand
CCGACTTTCCTATAATTTAATTGGTATTTTTGTTATGTGCGCCACTGGAAGTTGCCGCTTCCGGGCGCATTTCTTTTTCTTCCAATACTACCGTTTTTCTGCCTGCTTCTTTCAGGCTGTCTACATACTGTTCCAAATATGGGATCGCGTTCTGCTTGAAATACTCAGAACTACGGTTGACTTTTTCTGTCGATTTCAGGATCTTAATCCATTCATCCAGCTTCTCTACCTTGATCCGCCTCTTACGCTGCTTCTCTTCTGGCATGCTCCCTCGCCTCCCTTATTTTCCTTTTCCGTTCCAGGCTTTCCAGCATCCGGAAATATTCCAGCGCAAATGCTCCGGCAGAAAACGTCGTAAATCCAAGTGCTGCATATAAATAAAACAGCTCCTGACTTTTTACCGAACATGCACCAACCATCATTATGATTCCGGTAACGCTTGCAATTACACCGAGCGTTTTTGCAATTTTATAAAACATCTCTCATCCCTCCCTTCTCATCTCTTTAACCGCCTGTCCACTTCTTCAACTGGAATTTTCAGCCAGTCTGCAAGTGCCTGTTTATTAACCTCGTAAGAATACTGCATGTTTCCAGTCTGTTTAGGCGGAATGGCTTCTCCGAACTTCCAATTGCCACGTTTCAGCCGCTCGCAAACCTTTTTTGAAGCGCAGCCGATAACTCTTGCTGCCTGTGCAGCACTTAAAACATCATTCACATTTATCCCTCCTTCTTAAGCATCTATCACCGCAAATATGGAAGAAGTCCCTTTGATTTTTATGGTTATCTCTGTATTGCCATCACCATAATTTATAACCTTGTAATCATCAATTTCTGCTTCTTGCCCTTTTACCCCTAAAAAAGTACGACCCTCGATTTTATGGACGTATATCTTGTCCATTTCTTCCTCTTTCGTCAGACATGCCACCTCCCTTATTGAATCTTTCCTGAATCTCATCTATACTTTTGAATACAGGCACCGCCACGCCAAATATTTATGGAAGGAGATATGCACATGAATTCCAACTGGCACGCACAAATGATGGTTGATGAAATCAACAAACAAAGTGAACGTGATGCTCTTTTAAAAGAAACTCATGATACACTTTTGAAGATGCAGGAAGATTCCAAAAAAGAATCCGCTATAGAATCTAAGCGTTTTATAATTCAGACCGTTCTTTCTGTAGCCTCTCTAATTGTTGCTGCAATTGCTGCTGTTGCATCCATAATTGCTTTGCTGTAATAATTATGGATATCTGATTGATAGCCGTTAAAAATGCGGCTATCGATACTGCTACGATCGATACTCCATCAGCCATCTCCTTACCTCACTCCCTATTTTTTATCTGGCATTGTAATGCCTTAAACTTTGGTAATGTGCGCACATCCATTTTTAAGGTTAATTCCGGACTTGATTCCCCTCCCTTATGGGCAAGGTTAAATCTGGTGATACCTTTTAACATCATTCCATCCAAAAATATGTGACCGTCTTTAAGCTCTAACTGATTTAAAGCACTGTTCATCTTTCTTTGCCTTGCTTTCTCATCGAAACCTCCGATGGAAACAGCACGATCTTTTATACTAACCGCCTTCGTTTGTGGTGCGGTATCTGTGTATTGGATTATGCGTTCTTCAACTTCTCTCACGCACTTTCCACATGTCGGACAGTAATTAGCTTCTTCTGGAAGTTCTGCAAAACATGTTGGGCAAATTCTTTTCATCTCATCACCTCACTCCCTCTTCATCTTTCTCAACAATTATTCTTATCGGCAACTCATTTGATATAAGGCATGTTCCCGTAAAGCTGATGCTCAGCAAACCGAGCCCCATCAATATCCGCATCAATATAATGCTTATGTCTGTCGGAAAATAACGCTCACCAACAGTCACAAGAACTAATGGCAGAAAGACCAATATCCAACCAATTATCTTCCTTAGTTTCATATGTCTCACCTCACTTTCTTCATTCGCTGCTTTCATCTGTTGCAAACAGATAATCTAATGTTTTGTCTGGAAAATACACATCTCGAACCTTCACGCATTCCGCATATCCCCAATCCGATTCTCCGTTGAATCTGGAATGAATTGTCCTATATGATAGTCCTAATAGCTTTGCTATATCTGAACGGGATATTTTATTCCTTTTCATTTCAGCTTCCAGATTATCAACTTTTACTTTCGGCAATTTTTTCACTCCCTTCTGCTGTAATATTGATGCTGACTACAGTCTGCATTTTAAAATTGCGCAATTTCGCAATTCATATTTTTACTATATTGCATAATTGCGCAATTGTCAACATATTTTTTGCAATATTTTGCAATTTTCTATTTACTTTCGTTACGCAATATTGTAATATCAATTCAAGGAGGTACAGAAAATGGATCAACGTGCTGAATTATTGAAAAAACTTATGGAAAATAAAAATATGAAAGTTGCAGATATTGTAAAAATATCTGGTCTTCCATACTCAACTGTAAAAGCTATATTAGAACGTGGCGCAGAAAAAGCCGGATACGTTAACGTTTGTAAGATATGTAATGCTTTAGGAATTACCGCAGATGAATTAGAAAAAATGGTTGCAGATGATACTTATCAACCAACCACTCTCGCCGCCCACTTTGACGGAGAAGAATACACAGAATCCGAAATGGAAGAAATCAAGAATTTTGCTGCATTTGTTAAAAATAAAAGGAAATAAATGGCAGATATGCCAGAAATGTACTTTGACAATATAATATATTTACCAAGGGAACTGCACAAAAAATAGCGTCCCTGCTCTGGTAAAGTAAGGCGCTATTTTTAGAAAATTACTTACCCGGCGGTCAGGTGTGCACTGACCAACGGTTCTCTTGTTAAATATATTATATGTCCACACTGAAATATTTGTCAATTTTCTTTTACCGATGGATGGGAGGTGCTGACGTGAATCCATATGAAAAGTTACAGGACAAAGCCTGTGAAGATGGCGTTGATGTGATTGACTATCCATTTGAAAGCAATAACATAAAAGGACTGTACTGTGATGGTGTTGTAGCCATCCGAAAAGACATGACCATTCCGGAAAAGACCTGTGCTTTAGCCGAAGAACTCGGACACCACGAAACTTCCGTTGGCAATATTCTTGATATGACATCTGCTGCCAACCGAAAGCAGGAACGTCAGGCAAGATTCTGGGCGTACAACAAGCAGATCGGTCTGATCGGACTGGTACGAGCCTTTGAGCATGGCTGCCAGAACCGGTTTGAGATTGCAGAATACCTGGAAGTGACAGAAGAATTTCTGGAAGAATGTATTGAGTGTTACCGGAATAAGTACGGGATCTGTAAACGGGTAGATAATTATGTGGTGTATTTTATACCGCAGTTGTCTGTGATGAAATTGGTATAACCGCATATGCGATTATATAGAAACACTTTTTATGAGGAGGAAAATTATGAAAAAGAAACTTGTAGCATTGATTCTGATCGGAAGCATGGCACTGTCATTTACAGCCTGCGGCAATAGCTCCGATTCATCAAAAGAAACAAAGGAAACATCCAAAAAGACAGAGGCGTCTGCTGAAACTCCAAAAGAGGAAGCAAAGGAAGAAGTCAAAGAACCTGTCGTGCTGACCGGAAAATGGGAATATAAAGATGATGACGGTACTTGGATGCAGGCAGATATTACAGAGGATACCATCACAATAAACTGGATTATGGATGAGGGGAATACAACTGCTGTTTACTGGGTTGGAACCTATACTGCTCCTACAGAATATTCTGAAGAATATACTTGGACATCTACCAGAGACAAAGAAGCAACCGATTCCGCTCTTCTTGCTTCTCTGGATGATACAAAAGAGTTTTCTTATTCTGATTCAAGCAAACAGATTACCTATCAGGTAACAGTTTCCGGAATAACAAAAACTATAACTCTTGAGCAGACAGAATAATCTAAATAAAAGAACCGCTCCTGCGCCAACAGGAACGGCTCAAGACTAATGCCCCGAAGGATACACCAGTACGTTCAATAATTAGTGTATCATCTTCGGGCAGCCACCGCAAGCAGAACAACCGTTCTTTGCTGGCTGTATTTTTTATACCCATTTTTAAGGAGATGATATCATGGCACGCAGAAAGAAATATCCAAAACTGCCAAATGGCTACGGATCCATAAAACGATTATCCGGCAAGAACAGAACGAACCCTTATGGAGTTTACCCGCCAACTACAGAATTTACTGAAGACGGGATTCCTGTCCCTGTGAAAGCACTCTGTTACGTGGATGACTGGTACAAAGGATTTACCGTACTTACCTGGTACAGAAATGGAGAATATTACCCCGGAAGAGAGAAAGAGTTGACTGAGTCTGGCAGTTCCAATCTGGACGGACTGATTGCAAAAATATTAGGAAAATATACGCAGTCGCAACGAGAGCTTGCGGATCAGAAAACATTTGAAGATGTATTTAAGGAATTTTATTTATGGAAATTCAAGAAGGAATATACAACAAAGCGAGGAAAGCGTACATCATCCGAACGTAGTTACCGTGCAGCTTTTAAAAATTGTAGCAAATTACATAAAAACCCTTTTCGGGCTTTAACAACGGATGATCTACAAAAAACTATGGATGAGTGTGCAGAAAAAGGATTAAAACATTCTTCATTGGAACTGGTTAAAAATCTGTATACTCAGATGTATAAGTACGCAGATGCAAATGACTTATGTGATAAAAAATATTCTGATTATGTCAAAATTGGAATCCCGGATGACGATGAACATGGAGTCCCGTTCTCTGATGAAGATTTAAAAATATTATGGGCGCACAAGGAGAATGACATTATAAAAGTACTTCTGATAAATTGCTATTCTGGTTTTAGAATTTCGGAATTTATAAATTTGGAGATAAATCTTGAAGAAAGATATTTCCGCGGCGGATTAAAAACAGATGCTGGAAGAAACAGATATGTTCCTATTCATTCGGCTATCTTTCCACTGGTGGAATATATGGTAGAGAAATACAGTTGTATTTTATTTTGCTCGGTAGATGATTTCCGTGAAAAAATGTATGAAACGTTAGATATGCTAGGGATCGAAAAGCACACGCCACACGATTGCAGACACACTTTCAATATGCTGTGCGATGAATACAAAGTGAACGAACGGGATAAAAAAATTATGCTTGGTCATGCTTTTTCTGATGTAACAAACAAAGTTTATTTGCATCGAAGTATCAAAAATTTGAACGCAGAGATAGAGAAAATACAGATATCTCACTTCTGTCACTAACGTGTCGCTAACGAATTGCTTTAATTTACTTTTTATTGTAAAAATATGTTTCACTTCAAATGCCCGTAAACGCCCATTTTTCAAGGGTTTACGGGCATTATACTGTAAATATCAATACTTCTTAAAAAAACAAGTTTTTTAAGTTTAGGTTAAATTTTCTTTCTTCTATCATTTTTTCTTTCCCATGATCATAGTTATGTAAAATCGCATTAAGAAAGATTGTGCCTCGGTACATTCTCGCGCCAAGCGCGGTCGCTTGCGACATTCTTCATCTTCGTGCGATTGCGCATCTCCGGCACGCAGTGCCTTTTGTTTCATAGGAAGTTCCTTCGGAATTTCCTATGAAATAAAAAGAGAGTTACCCTCTTACAAATCTTCAAATTTGCAAAAGAATAACTCTCCTGTTTTGCCCATGGATCTATGCCATTGCAAGCACACCATACCCGGCCATTCCAAGCACTGCCGCAAGTGTGATCACCTTCGGTACCGACCAGTTCCGCTTCAAGATCAGATAAAACATCACAATTCCGATCCCGCATCCAAACCAGTCAAT
>NZ_BAAHSG010000046.1:0-46869 GCF_054660775.1 Allocoprococcus similis | reverse complement strand
TATGAGGGTAGCATATCACTAATGATTATAATCTTAATATTCTTCGTTATGTAGATTCGACGGATGAACCGGAACGATGGGACCTCAGAGCAACGATGTTTGGGGGCATACCGAAAACGGAAGTAAGTGACTACCAGTGTTACTGGGACGCTTTTCCGGGATTAAAGGAAGCGTTGTTTGAAGAGACATTGGAAGGATATGTTCAACCTAGAATAAACGAAATCAAGCAGTTGATAGCAAATTTTGCATCTGTTGAAAGGTATAGGCAAGAATTTATAGATGCTTTCAATGGTTTTTATGAAACACTGCAGGAAGATTTAATAGAGGGAGTATTAGATGTTATTGCAGAACATGAAAAAGAGAAAATTACAGGTGACATATTCAAGAGAATAGATTCGGTTAAGTTGGCGGACAGATATGTTGCATATCAAGTATTTGCCGAATATTGGGATGTTATTGCAGCTGATATTGAAATGCTTCAAACAGAAGGTTTCGAGGTGATTACACAGGTGGATCCGAACATGGTCATTAAGAAAAAGAATAAAGATAGTGATGATGACGATGTAACAGAGGTACAAGATGGATGGAAAGGGCATATTCTACCTTTTGATTTAATCCAGCGCGAATTGTTACCGGAGAATCTGCATGAAGTGGAAATGCTTGAAGAAAGACTTGCTGAGATTGGTGAGGCATATGCGGAAATAATCGAATCTATGGAAGAAGATGAGAAAGAAGGAAAATATCTAAATGATACGAATGATGCTTTTGTCGCTAAGGAGTTGAAAACAACCGCAGATGAAATTTTAAAAGATGTGGATAGTGCTGAAATAAGTGCTTTGCGACAATATTTGTCTCTGTCAAAGAAGAAAGAAAAAATAGAATATATGCTCACATGTAAAGAGGTGGATTGGGAGGCTATTGAAAAAGGAAATGATGGAACTTGTAAAAAGACATCAGTAAATAATAGGATTCAGCAGTTGCAATCAATTTATGAATTTCCAGAAAATTCTTTCGAGAATAAGATAGTTTCCGCAATAAATCTTATGGATGAAGAGAGTAGAATTAAGAAGGATATGAAGCAAAAGAAAGATGCTTTACATCTTAAGACAAAGGAAGTAATTGAGGGACTGTCAGAAGAGGAAGCGTTGAAAATAGTGGAGTATAAATGGATAAGGCCACTCGTGGAATCTTTAATCGGAATTTCCGATAATATCTTATCAACAATGATAGATGATATTTTGTATTTATCTGGTAAATATGCAACAACGATGCAGGATATACAAGAGAAAAAGTCAAAAACCAGTAGCAGTCTTTCGGAAATTATAGAAACATTAATTGGACCAGAGTCGGATATGGACGGTCTTAAAAAATTCAAAGAAATTTTGGGAGGTCAATAATGCGTAAGTTAAGTAATTGTACACCCGAAATAAGAGTGAAGGGCTATTCTGACGACTGGGAACAGTCTAAGTTGGGCGAACTTTGTGATATTGTTGGAGGTGGAACACCGAGTACAAGTATTTCTGAATACTGGGATGGAGATATTGATTGGTATGCTCCAGCCGAAATATCAGACCAAATTTATCTATCTTCAAGTCAAAGAAAGATAACAGAAGAAGGGTATAACCACAGTTCTGCAAAGATGTTACCAAGGGGAACAGTTTTGTTTACTTCTCGTGCAGGAATAGGGAAAACAGCGATTTTATCTAAAGAAGGGTGCACGAATCAAGGCTTTCAATCTATTGTTCCACATAAAAATAAGCTTGATTCATACTTCATTTTTTCTCGCAGTAATGAATTAAAAAGATATGGAGAAATTGTCGGTGCTGGTTCAACCTTCGTAGAGGTATCTGGAAAGCAGATGGCAAATATGGAGCTGTTAATGCCAAAAACATTGCGAGAACAAGAGGAAATAGGGTTATATTTTTCACACCTTGACCATCTTATCACCCTTCATCAACAAGAGTATGATAGGTTAATTTGTGTGAAAAAAGCTATGCTTGACAAAATGTTTCCGCAAAATGGGACAAATGTTCCATTAGTAAGGTTTAGTGAATTTACAGAACCTTGGATATTGAAGCCGTTTACAGAAATATTTAAAGAGAGACATGTAATTGATACTATTTCAGAGGAATATCCGCAGCTTTCGTTTACGATTGAAGAAGGTGTTATCAGACCAGAGGATAAGAAGACGAATAAGCGAGATTTTCTTATTCTTGATAAAGAGAATAAGAAGTATTTGCAGACAGAGTATGATGATATCATTTATAATCCTGCAAATGTTATATATGGTGCTATTCATAGAAATGCATTAGGCAAGGGATGTGTATCTCCTATATATAAAATTTTCTATACAGATCAGGATTCAACATTTATGGAATGCATAGTCCGTCATCCACGATTTATAAATGAGATATCAAGAAGTATGGAAGGTACAGTTAAAAAGCTGAAAACATTGAAACCAAAGGCTTTTTTAGGCATGGAAGCATATATTGCTCCTACATTGGAAGAACAGAAGAAAATAGGAGAGCTTTTTACACAACTTGATAAACTTATCGAAATCGAAACAATGGAAGTAGAAAAATTAAAGCATATTAAGAGCGCTTGTTTGGATAAAATGTTTGTTTAACGGAGGTGAATGTGTGTGATATTTACTAAAGAAGCAGATTTTGAAGAGGCGGTTATAGGTATACTTGTAGATAGAGGTTGGGAGCCAGATATAATAAGACATCCAACGGAAAAAGATCTTATCAGAAACTGGGCTGATATCCTCTTTAATAACAATAGACACAAAGACTGCTTGAATGAATGTCCATTAACTGATAGTGAGATGGATCAGATTATGGAGCAGATTATCAATCTGCATACGCCACTCAAGTTAAATGGATTTATAAATGGAAAAAGTGTATCTATCAGAAGAGATAATCCAGATGATACATTGCATTTTGGCAAAGAAGTAAGTTTAAAAATTTATGACCGTCAAGAAATAGCTTATGGAGAAAGCAGGTATCAAATTGTACAGCAACCTCATTTTAGCACCAAATCACCAATCTTGAACGATAGGCGTGGAGACTTGTTGCTGCTTATAAACGGAATGCCGGTTATTCATATTGAACTAAAGCGTAGTGATGTTCCGGTCAGCGAGGCATGTAACCAGATTATTAAGTATTCTCATGAAGGTGTATTTAGAGGCTTGTTTTCATTGGTACAGGTGTTTGTTGCAATGGAGCCAGAAGAAACCGTTTATTTTGCGAATCCTGGAGAAGATGGTGAGTTTAATAAGTCGTTCTTTTTCCATTGGGCAGATTTTGACAATGTACCGATTAATCAATGGGACAAGGTAACAGCCAGTTTGCTTAATATTCCAATGGCACATATGTTGATAGGTTTCTATACTATTGCAGATACAGATGATGGTGTTTTAAAGGTTATGAGGAGCTATCAATATTATGCTGCAATTGGAATTGCGGATCGTGTGACAAAAAGGAATTGGAAAGAAGATACGCCTGAGACACAAAGGGGTGGTCATGTTTGGCATACAACAGGTTCTGGAAAAACAATGACCAGCTTTAAGTCGGCTCAGCTTATAGCAAGTTCACATGATGCGGATAAAGTTGTATTTTTGGTGGACAGAAAAGAATTGGGGATTCAGTCACTCAAAGAATACCGTTCGTTCGCAACAGAATCGGAATCCATACAAGCGACAGAGAATACGGATGTATTAATATCAAAATTGAAGAGTGATGATACGGATAATACACTTATTGTTACATCCATTCAGAAACTCAGCAATATATCCGAGGATGCGGAGTGTTTAAAAGAAGCAGATATTAAAAAAATTCGCTCAAAGAGAATGGTCATAATTATTGATGAATGTCACCGTTCTACATTTGGTGAGATGCTGACAACAATAAAAAACACCTTTAAGCATTCTATCATTTTTGGGTTTACAGGTACACCAATACAGGATGTCAATATTAAAAAAGATAGTACGACCACAACTATATTTGGTAGTGAAATTCACAGATATACATTAGCTGATGGGATACGAGATAAGAATGTATTGGGATTTGATCCATATATGGTTAAAATTTATGATGATAGTGACCTTCGATTAGAAGTTGCTCTTGAGCGTGCAAAAGCAAAATCTGTTGAAGAAGTTATGAAAAGCAAGAAAAAGCAGAAGATATTTTACAAATTTATGGACTCTGCACAGGTAAAAATGGAAGGAGAAATGGTTGGTACTAAATGGATAAAAGGTATAGAAGATTATATACCAAATGAGCAGTACCAAACAGAGGAATATAAGCAAGGTGTAATAGCTGATATTAAGAAAAAATGGCTGATTTATAGTAGAGGTGGTAAATTCCATGCGATATTCGCTACATCTAGCATTCCAGAGGCAGTAGAATATTATTATATGATGAAGAAGGAAATGCCGAATCTTCATATTACAGCAATGTTTGACCCTAGTATTGATAACGAAGGTGGAACAGGTTCTCTTGAAAAAGAAGATGGTATTGTGGATATGTTGGACGATTATAAAAAGATGTTTGGACAGTCTTTTACTATTCCAACATATGATAAATTCAGAAAAGATGTCAGTTTGCGTCTTGCACATAAAAAACCATATGACCGACTGGAAAAAGAGCAGCAGATTGATATTCTGATAGTTGTAAATCAAATGCTAACCGGATTCGATTCAAAATGGGTGAACACGCTTTATTTGGATAAGGTTATGCAATACGAAAATCTTATTCAGGCATTTTCTAGAACGAATCGACTGTTTAATGTATCAGAAAAACCGTTTGGAATCATTAAATATTATCGAAGACCAAATACCATGGCTAAGAATATTGAGGCTGCAGTAGAGGCATATTCAGGCAATATTCCGATGGGGCTTTTTGTAGATAAACTTCCTAAGAATCTACGTAGCCTTAATAGGACATATCAAGAAATTGCAGAATTGTTTGAGGCAGCAGGAATCCCGGACTTTGATAGACTGCCAGATGAAGTTGCTGAAAAAAAGAAATTTGCAAAATTGTTTAAGCAATTTGATGTGTACCTAGAAGCTGCTAAAATACAAGGATTTACATGGGAACAAACTGTATATCAATCGGAAGATGGTACAGATATCGTCATGGAATTTGATGAGATGACTTATTTAATTCTATTGGCGAGATATAAGGAATTAGCCAGTGGTGGCGGTGGCGGTCGAAGTGGAGATTCTCCTTATGATATCGAAATACATATAACAGAATATGACACAGCAAAGATTGATGCTGATTACATGAACTCCAGATTTGAAAAGTTTTTGAAACTTATTCAGGGAGAGTATGATCAAGAAGCATTAGACAGAACCTTAAAAGATTTACATAAATCGTTTTCGATGCTTTCTCAAGAGGAACAAAAGTATGCTAATGTTTTCATTCATGATGTGCAGGCCGGAAATGCAAAAATTGTTCCCGGAAAATCATTCCGTGATTACATATCTGAACTGATGAAGGGAGCAGAAGATGCTAGAATCAGAAGAGTTGTAAGAAGGCTTGGCTGTTACGAACGATTGTTAAGGGAGATGTTGGCACGCAAGGTTACTAAAGAAACTATTGAAGCGCACGGAAAGTTTGATGAGCTAAAAGCATCTGTGGATAATGACAAGGCTACAGAATTTTTCATCTGTATAGAGCGCAATAACTTTAGACAATCCAGATTAGCAATGTTGGTGGATGCTTATTTGAGGTATTTCCTTTTATCAGGAGGTAAAGATCCATATCCTGAAAACGAGTTTGATAAGAAACATAAAGCAAAGGAATCAACAGAGCGCCAGGATGGTGATAAGAAATCTGTAGGAATTGTTTTGACGGATAGTGAATTAGAAGGAAAGCATACTACAACGACCGTTAAGAAACAAAAATTGAAGGAGTGGTACACCGAAAGCAAAGCATTAGCATGTATGATTGATACAGACTGCTTTGCTTATGTGGACAATAAATTGTGTGTGCTGGATAAGAAATATTTGGATACGGATGAAAAGGGAAAATATTTCTTTACTCAGTATGCAAAAGAGCATGAGGAAGAATGTTTCTTGCAGTTTGTTATAGATAATGAAACAGGGGAATTGCATTACTTAACGTTACCTAAATCTATGGCAAGCATATCATTTAAGTATTATGATGAATTATCACAACTATCTGATAATGAAATGCTTAAACTTGGTTTAGTAAGTGAAATTGCAAGAGAAATGCTTACTGCAATTGGTGGTTTAGAATTTGGAGATGCATTGACAAAACTTATGAGCGATAATATTTGCCGATGTAGTGTTCGTACGCTGAAATCTCAGACTGGTTTGGATAATACTACCATAAGCAATATGAAGAAAGGTCAAAATCTCAACAAGTCAAATGTTGTATCAGCTTGTCTTGGAATCCACATCCCATCTAGAGTTAGTAGAAAGCTATTGCAATTGGCAGAGATTACGTTAGATGTTACACTGCCGGGTAAGAAAGGTGAGGAGAATGATATATATTCTCGTATTCTACATTTAAATTGGGCAATGGATTATTCCGATACATATGATGAACTAAAAATAGATGGTTATGAATATTTAATACATCAGCCGCCATTATAAAGCATAAATTCAACTATATACAAAGTGTAAAATAGACTGGAGAAAATCTAGTCTATTTTTTTGTTTAAAAAATTTAAAATTAAGTGTTGAACTTTATCCAACACCAAATGGCATATGTTTCTTGTTTTTTGGGAAAAAAGAGAAGAAACATCAGGGAAAATATAGAAAACAGCATATATTGAATATTTTTTTGTTGAACTTTCTTCAACGGGTAAAAATTCCGGATGTAGTATGCTTGGCACATAATTAAACAATAACGTCAGGTTCTAATTGACAAGAGAACAAATGTTCGATATAATTATTGCATCGCTACATTAGGAAAAATGTTAAACAGCAACAGTAATAAATCAGTGTATGGTCAGTTTGACTTTCCCTTTGGCTGGCCTCTTTAGTACAGGAGGCGTAAAGATGCAAGAAAGATTAGAAGTTGGCTCACACGTTTTTATTATTGAAAGCAATCGTACCATCACGGAAGTGGTGGTAGCAGCAAGACGAGGAGATTTTTATACGGTACGATTTTTGAATGGCGGCGCTATTCAGTTGAGACGAAGCCGAATCTTTCCTACAAGGGAAGAGGCAGAAACAAAAATTCCAGTCAAAGCGGAAGGGAATCGCAGATTTCGCTCTCCATATGATTATGGTATGTGATGGGAGGGTGGAATCATGAAGGAAGAAATACACGTAGCTTGTCCATGTTGCAGAAATAAACGATTGTTTGACGCAGACCCAGATACAGAGGGCATTATCAAAATCAAGTGTCCCATCTGTAGAAGTGTTGTAGCAGTCAGCTTTCATAAGAAGAAAATTCGTACTGAGCGAATCGCCACACAGTAAGTAGTGAGCAAGGCCTGACGAAGTATAGGTGTTAATAGCACCTGTATTTTGTCAGGCCTTTTTCTGTTGTCTGGTTTACAAAATCGGTGCAATTTCAGTTTCTAAAGGAGAAGTAAGAAGTAAAGCAAACAGAGAACTTAATATTGAGAAGAAAATTGTAAGACAAACAGTTTTCTTCTGAGCATTAAAGCTCTGTCAAAGGCGAACAGTCTGCCTTGGAGTGACTGGTAAAAAAATAATCGTTGGCCCGAATTACGTAATACGGCAAGCGGATACATACAGATTACATTCACAGAAATTTTGTGAAGGTGACATGTAGAGTACCCTTTGTTTGCTATACACGTTTTTCGGAGCATTGGGTACCAGACCAAAGCACCAACTATCTTTTGAATCCCTTGCCTTAACGCCAGATTCGGGCGGAAAGGTAAGGGATTTTTATGAAAATTCGTAAAACAAGACAGGATCAAAGAACAGAGTACCGCTATCCGGTACAGGTAGAAGACGGCAAAGGCGGATATCGTGTGGTGTATCACACAATCCGTCCCGGTGATGGTGACGGAGAGGACATTGTAACAGAATTGCACATCCAGACAATGCATTCCTTAGATGACAGCGAGGTCTACTACAACACCAAAAACATGCGTCCACAGCGCAGTGATTCCATGAAAGCGGAAATTGCAGAATGGAAAAGAAAATATATTGCAGACTTTGTGGACAAGTATGGCTATGAGCCACACCCACTTGATGTGGAAGAGGAATTAAAGGAAAGATTCCCAAGTAACTGGAATCTCTCATTAGACTGGGAGATGGATGATGAGAACACAGATGGAAAGTCTTCTGTGGAGGCGGCAACTGCATATGTACCTGAATCGGATAATCCTGTGGTGGAGCGTTTCCATGAAGTGATGGCAGGGATGACGGAATTACAGCAGCAGGCATTAAGACTGGTAGAGTTGGAAGGCTATACATTAAAGGAAGCCGGAGAACAGATGGGTACAAGTCCTCAGAATGTGAAGAAACATGTGGACAAGGCTAAGAAGTATATCGAAGAAAACTTCTATAAAAATTATTTTTAAAATTTTTCGGGGCGGGTTTAAAACCTGCCCTTTTGCTTTGCCTGTGACATGTAAGGAAGAACACTTACAGAAAGCGAGGTAGAAAAGATGGGAATCAAGCACAAAATCACCATCCATGTTTCTGACCCGAAGGGAAAGTCAAAGACCATTCTTAAGGGTGCGAACATGAAACTTCCTGCAAGGATTGTCCGCCTGTTATTTGGCGACTATCAGCAGATTTATCTTTTATCTCCCGGCCAGACCGTTGAGTCAGTGGGCATAAAAGAAATTTCAACAAAAGGAGACGACGCAGATGAGTAACAAGTACAACTTACTGATGGATGCGGCAAGACTAATGCATTCTCTGGCGGATGTGTTGGCTGCCATTGCAGACACCTATGCGGATGTGAAACTGGTTGCAGATGCAGAAGTGATTGAAGAGGCAGAGCCATCAAAGGCACTTCCGGAAAAGAAGGCTGTCACATTGGAACAGGTTCGTGGAGTTCTGGCACAGAAAACACAGCTTGGTTTCACAAAGGATGTGAAGACACTTCTTACGAAGTATGGTGCTTCCAAACTTTCCGATGTTGCACCGGAACACTATGAAGCCCTTATGAGGGATGCGGAGGAACTTGGAAATGAGTAAACACGCATTATTAAGTCCTTCCAGTTCCCACAGATGGATGAACTGCACACCAAGTGCCATGCTTGAGGCTGAATTTGAAAACAAGTCCAGTCAGGCAGCAGAAGAAGGAACAGCAGCTCACGCATTCTGTGAACACAAATTAAAGAAGGCTCTCCGTATGAGAAGTAAAAGACCGGTTTCTGATTATGACAGTGATGAAATGCAGGAACACACGGACGCTTATGTGGAATTTGTGCTGGAACAGTTGGAAATTGCAAAGCAGACCTGCAAAGATCCTATCATCCTGATTGAGCAGAAGGTTGATTTTTCGGATTATGTTCCGGATGGATTTGGAACGGCAGACTGCCTAATCGTTTCTGATGATAAGCTCCACATCATTGATTTCAAGTATGGTCTTGGGGTTCTGGTGGAGGCAGAAGAAAATCCACAGATGAAATGTTATGCACTTGGAGCACTTGCAATTTATGACAGTTTGTATGACATTGCGGAAGTATCCATGTCCATCTTCCAGCCAAGAAGGGAAAATGTATCCACTTGGACAGTTCCTGTGGAAGACCTTAGAAGATGGGCTGAGGAAGAATTGAAACCTAAGGCTGAAATGGCCATTCGTGGAGAAGGTGCTTTCTGTGCCGGAGAATGGTGTCAGTTTTGCAGAGCCGCTGTGAAGTGCAGGGCGAGAGCTGAAGAAAAATTAAAGATTGCCCAGGAAGAGTTTAAACTTCCACCGCTTCTGACGGATGAAGAGATTGAAGAACTGCTTCCAATCTTACCGGATATTACAAAATGGGCAAATGACATTGCCGCCTACGCACTGGAATCCGCAGTCCGCCACGGAAAAGAGTGGAACGGATATAAGGTGGTAGAAGGCAGAAGCAACCGTAAATATTCCGATGAGGATGCTGTGGCGAAAGCTGCGAAAGAGTATGGATACACGGATATTTATAAACAGAGTCTGATTACCATTACCGAGATGCAGAAGCTCATGGGTAAGAAGGACTTTGAGGAGATTATTGGCGGCTTACTTATCAAACCGCAGGGGAAACCGACACTGGTTCCGGTTACCGATAAGCGCCAGCCAATGAATGTAGCAGATGTAAAAAATGATTTCAAAATGGAGGATTAAAAATTATGGCAAACGTAAACAGAACAAAGGTAGTAACAGGTAAAAACACAAGACTTTCTTATTTCCACGGTTGGGAACCAGTCAGCATCAACAATGGTCCTGAAAAATACAGCGTGTCCGTATTGATTCCAAAGGATGATGTGGAAACCATCAATGCCATTCATGCAGCAGTGGATGCGGCGATTGAAGATGGTATTGCGAAGTTCGGTGGCAAGAAACCTCCAAAGGGTTCTTTAAAACTTCCGCTCAGAGATGGCGATTTGGAAAGAGAAGATGAGGCATACAAAGGCCATTACTTTGTAAATGCAAACAGTACAACAGCTCCTCAGATTGTAGATAAGGCAGTAAAACCTATCTTGGATCGTGATGAAGTGTACAGCGGCTGTTATGCGAGAGTATCCTTAAATTTCTATGCGTTCAATTCTAACGGAAACAAGGGAGTTGCCTGTGGTCTTGGTAACATCCAGAAGATCCGTGACGGAGAATCTTTAGGTGGCAGAACTTCTGCAGCAGATGATTTCAAGACGGAAGCGGATGATGATTTCTTAGCATAGGAAATACCTGATGGCGGGCGATGTGAAAAGCATCGTCTGCCAGAAGAAAAATACGAAATAACGAGGTAAACGATATGAACGATTTATACGAATTTATGAAGCAGGTTGATGTGATTGTGATTTTCTGCATTATTTATGGGTTTGCTATTAACGGCATTGTTTGGTGCATAATGGAGTTTATCCGATTTGTAGTAAAGAAGATAAAATCCATTATTACAAAAGGTAAGCAGAAAAAAGATGATCAGAATGATGAAGTGAAGGAATAGGAATGACAGGCGGCGGAGGAACTTCTTCTGTCGCCTTTGTCATAGAAAGGATGAATTTTATGAGAACTCTTAGTATAGACATTGAATCGTTTTCATCAGTGAATCTACAGAAGTCCGGTGTGTATAAGTATGCGTCCTCGGATGATTTTGAAATACTGTTGTTTGGATATTCCGTGGATGGCGGGGATGTGCAGGTGGTGGATTTGGCTTTGGGAGAAGAAATTCCACAGGAAATCTTGGATGCCTTAAAAGACGATGAAGTCATCAAGTGGGCGTTTAATGCTTCCTTTGAACGTATCTGTTTATCTGCATTTCTTGGTTTGCCGGTGGGCGAGTATATGAATCCAAAGAGCTGGAGATGTTCCATGATATGGTCTGCAACGCTGGGGCTTCCGTTATCATTGGAAGGTGTTGGTGCAGTGCTTGGCTTGGAGAAGCAGAAACTGACGGAAGGGAAGAACCTGATTAAGTATTTCTGTGTTCCGTGTGCGGCCACAAAAACAAATGGCGGACGTACTAGAAATCTTCCAATGCATGATATGGAGAAATGGAACAGTTTTAAGGCATACAATCTGCGAGATGTAGAAACGGAAATGGGGATACAGCGGAAACTGGCAGGATTTCCGGTTCCGAATGAAATCTGGGATGAGTACCATCTGAATGAAGAAATCAATGACAGGGGGATTGGCATTGATATGGTATTTGTGGAAGGTGCCATTGCCATGGATGACAAAAGCAAGAAGAATCTGACGGAAACCATACAGGATATGACAAATCTCGACAATCCAAATTCGGTACAGCAGATGAAGAATTATCTGGCCGAGAACGGATTGGAAATGGAGAGTCTGGGAAAGAAGGAAGTGGCGGAAATCCTAAAGGTTGCACCGGAGCATTTGAGAGAAGTCTTATCACTGAGACAGCAGTTGGCGAAATCCTCCGTAAAGAAGTACACCGCTATGCAGAATGCAGTGTGCAGTGACGGGAGAGCCAGAGGAATGTTCCAGTTTTACGGAGCAAACAGAACGGGAAGGTTCAGTGGTCGTTTGATCCAGTTGCAGAACCTTCCGCAGAACCATATTTTTGACTTGGCTGAGGCAAGAGCCATTGTAAGAAGCGGGGATTATGAAGTGATGGATATGCTTTATGAAGATATTCCGGATACCTTATCGCAGCTCATCCGAACTGCCTTTGTTCCTCAGAATGGAAGAAAGTTTATTGTGGCAGACTTTAGTGCCATTGAAGCGAGAGTGTTAAGCTGGCTTGCCGGAGAGAAGTGGAGAATGGAAGTCTTTGCAAAGAATGGGGACATTTATTGTGAAACAGCCTCCAGAATGTTTGGAGTACCGGTAGAAAAGCATGGACTTAACGGACATTTGCGCCAGAAGGGCAAGCAGGCAGAACTAAGTTGTGGGTATGGAGGTTCGGTTGGTGCATTAAAAGCCATGGGAGCACTGGCTATGGGAATGCAGGAAGAAGAACTGCAGCCGCTGGTGGATTCTTGGAGAGCCGCCAATCCGCATATCGTGGATTTCTGGTGGGAAGTAGACAGGGCTGTAAAGATGGTTGTAAAACAGAGAATCCCAGCGGAAGTGTGTGGGATTAAGATGTACTGGAAAAGCGGATTTCTTTTTATTGTGCTTCCATCCGGGAGAAAACTTGCCTATGTGAAACCAAGAATGGGTGAGAATAAGTTTGGTGGGGAGTCCGTGACCTATGAGGGTGTTGGTGCTACTAAAAAGTGGGAAAGACTGGAAAGCTACGGACCAAAATTTGTGGAAAATATTGTGCAGGCGATCAGCAGGGATGTTTTGATTTATGCCATGCAGACATTAAGAAATTGTTCGATTGTGGCACATGTCCATGATGAAATTATCATTGAAGCAGACAGAGGGATGAGTTTGGAAGCAGTCTGTGAGCAGATGGGAAGGACACCGACCTGGGCAAAGGGGCTTATCTTAAATGCCGATGGATATGAGTGTGAATTTTATAAAAAAGATTAACTTTCTTCGGAGCAGGGTTTAAATCCTGCTCCATTTTTTTGCCTGTGACATAGGAGGCAAAGGCTTCCTAAAAAATAATCGCAGGAGGTAATTCAGATGACAGGATTACAGAAATTTTATCATGCAGTGTTTGGAAGTGAGGTGTTTTGCCATGGGCATCAACAAGTTTAATGCAGAAGGCTATTATGATCCGACCTGTTATGAGGCATTGTCCAAAGTGGAAAGGGAAGAAAAGCAGGCAGCATATCAGCCCCTTGTCTATGTGTGTTCCCCATTCTCCGGAGATGTTGAATACAACACGGAGCAGGCAAGAAAGTACAGCAGATTTGCATTTGAGAACCAGACGATTCCGATTGCTCCCCATTTATTGTTTCCTCAGTTTTTGGATGACACGAATCCAAAAGAGAGAGAAGCGGCTATGCATTTTGACTATGTGCTTTTAGGGAAATGCAAGGAGGTCTGGGTGTTCGGAGGCATTATCACAAAGGGCATGGAGCAGGAAATACGTGTAGCGAAAAAACGCAGACAGAAGATCAGATGGTTCAATGCCAGTCTGGAGGAGGTAGAAGAGTATGGAGTTTAGTTTGTTTACATCATCGGATATTGGCAGAGCATCCAACATTATTTATCCAAAAAGGGTAGTGGTTACCGACGCAGACAGCATGAAAGCGGCAGTTTCCTTTGACCATGTAGGAGCACTCTACAAGGATAACAAACGTAGTAACGATGCTTTCTTGGAAAGTGACTGTCTGATGTTGGATTTTGATAACACCCATTCGGAGAAGGAAGAAGACTGGGTAACACCATTTGATGTGGCAATGGAATTTCCGGGCGTATCGTTCATTGCGGTATTCAGTAGAAATCACATGAAAGAAAAGAATGGAGCTGCTGCAAGACCGAAGTTTCATGCCTATTTCCCTGTGTCGAAGTTTGTCGATGTAAAAGCCTATTCGGAGTTTAAGAAAAAATTCTATCAGGCATATCCGTTCTTTGACAGCAATGCATTGGATGGAGCCAGATTTTTCTTCGGTGTGGAGAACCCACAGGTGGAAGTGTATGAGGGCGACAGTACCATTTTAGAAATTCTGGAAGAAGATGATTTTGCAAAATGGGAAGAAGCACTGGAACAGATAGGAGAAGGCAGTCGCAACACGACTATGAGCCATGTGGCCGGAAAGCTCATCAAACGATATGGGGATACCCAGTCTGCTTATGAGCTGTTCTTAAAAACTGCAGCCAAATGCAATCCGCCTTTGCCGGATGAGGAATTGGAAAAAATCTGGAACAGTGCCAAGAGATTTGGCAATAAGGTTTCCAAGCAGGACGGCTATATTCCGCCGGAACAGTATAACAGCGGGTGTGTGTTAAGACCGGAAGATTTCTCGGATGTGGGACAGGCTACGGTTCTGGCACAGGAATATATGGACAGACTTCGCTATTCTCCATCCACGGATTACATGGTTTATAACGGCAGCTTTTGGGAAGAGTCCAAACCGAAGTCTCAGGGGATTTCCCAGGAACTGACGGACAGACAGCTTGCAGAAGTGGAAGCAGAACTGAAAAAGGCAATGGATGTGATGGTGAAAAACGGAGCCATGGCATTACTTGCAGCATTGGGACCGAAGAAGGCGGCAGAGAGTTTCAATAAAGAACAGGCACATTCTTATGAAAGATATGCCCAGGCGGTGGAGTACAAGAAATACGTCATCAAGCGCAGGGATACCAAAAACATCACGGCAACTCTAAAGGAAGCAAGACCGATGTTGGAAATCTCTCAGCAGTTACTGGACGCAGATGAGTTTTTCTTAAATACGCCGGATGCGACCTATGATTTGAGAAAAGGCGGAGCAGAGGCGATGGTGCATGATTCGCTGCATTTCATTACAAAGCAGACAGGTGTTGCTCCGGGAACAGAGGGAAAGGAAATCTGGGAAAGTGCTTTGGATACCTTCTTCCAGAAGGATAAGGATTTGATTGAATATGTGCAGAAGATTGTAGGTCTTGCATCAGTCGGAAAGGTATATGTGGAAGCACTGATTATTGCATACGGAGAAGGGCGTAACGGCAAATCAACCTTTTGGAATGTGGTATCCCGTGTGCTTGGAAGTTACAGCGGAAATATTTCTGCGGATATGCTGACCGTTGGGTGCAGAAGAAATGTGAAGCCGGAACTGGCAGAAGCAAAAGGAAAGAGACTCCTGATTGCTGCAGAATTGGAAGAAGGAATGCGACTGAACACATCCAATGTAAAACAGCTCTGTTCTACGGATGAAATCTATGCGGAGAAGAAATACAAAGACCCGTTTTCCTATACACCGACCCATACGCTGGTGCTTTATACCAATCATCTTCCAAAGGTGGGTGCTATTGACAAAGGTACCTGGCGAAGACTGATTGTGATTCCGTTCAATGCCAAGATTGAGGGCAATTCCGACATCAAGAATTATGCGGATTATCTGTATGAGAATGCAGGCGGTGCGATTCTTAGCTGGATTATGGAAGGTGCAAAAAAAGTTATTGAGGAACAGTTCCATATTGAAGCTCCGGAGAAGGTGAAGGAGGCCATTGCCGCATACCGAGACAACAATGACTGGATGCAGCATTTCTTGGATGAATGTTGTGAGATTGATGAGAGTTATACGGCAAAATCCGGTGAGGTCTACAACGAATACCGTGCGTTCTGTATCCGTGTGGGTGAGTTCATTAGAAGTACGGCAGACTTCTATACTGCTTTGGACGGAGAAGAGTTTACCCGTAAGAGAACTAATAAAGGCGTCGTTGTAAAAGGCTTAAGACTGAAATCAGAGTTCTCAGATTAAGAGTGATTCCAAAGGTGCAAGGCTGAGTAGGTCATTTATATAACTTTTTTATAGGATTAAAAAAATTAAATATATAAAAAAGTATAGGAAATGGCGTTCATTACCTTGCACCTGATTCAAAAGCGTGATGGAGGTGCGTGGAAAATGAGAGAAAAGACAATAGAAGAAGCTTTGGTAAAAGCAGTAAAGAACGCTGGCGGAAGATGTCTTAAGTTCACCTGTCCCGGATTCGCAGGAGTACCGGACAGATTGATGCTGCTTCCCGGTGGGAAGATTGCCTTTATCGAATTAAAGGCTCCGGGGAAAAAACCAAGAGCATTACAGATAAAAAGAATGAAACAGTTATCGGCACTGGGGTTTATGTGCTTTGTGATTGATAACAAGGATGGGATTGGAGGTGTGATAGATGCAGTATCAGCCTCATGAGTATCAGAAATATGCAACAAATTTTATATTGAAACATCCTGTGGCAGCAGTCCTTTTAGAAATGGGACTTGGAAAAAGCGTGATCACACTGACTGCAATTTATGAATTGATGTTAAATCGTTTTGAGGTGGAAAGTGTGTTGGTGATTGGTCCTCTTCGTGTGGCAAGGGATACCTGGCCGGCAGAGATTGAAAAATGGGACCACTTAAAAGGACTGACCTATTCGGTTGCGATTGGAACGGAGAGTGAAAGGATTGCGGCACTGAATAAGCCGGCACATATCTATCTGATTAACAGGGAGAATGTAGACTGGTTGATTACGAAAAGCGGCATTCCATTTGACTTTGACATGGTTGTCATTGATGAGCTTTCGTCTTTTAAATCCAATTCAGCAAAACGATTCAAGAGCTTACTGAAAGTAAGACCAAAAGTAAAAAGGGTAGTTGGTCTTACGGGAACTCCAAGTTCTAACGGTTTGATGGATTTGTGGGCAGAGTTTCGATTGCTGGATATGGGAGAGAGACTTGGAAGATTTATTACCGGATACCGAAATGCATTCTTTGTTCCGGATAAGAGAAATCAGCAGATGATTTTCTCCTACAAGCCAAGACCGGGAGCAGAGGAAGCCATTTATAAACTGATTTCCGATATTACCATTTCCATGAAGTCGGCGGATTATCTGAAAATGCCGGAATGCATTATGAATGAAGTGAAAGTGGAACTGTCGGAAAAGGAAAGAAACTTATATGACAGCTTAAAGGCAGAAATGGTACTTGCTCTGGATGGGAAGGGGATTGATGCCGCCAATGCTGCAGCACTTTCCGGAAAACTTTTGCAGATGTCCAATGGTGCTGTTTATGGAGAAGAAAAGGAAGTGGTTCATATCCATGACAGAAAGCTGGATGCACTGGAAGATTTGATTGAAGGTGCCAACGGGAAACCGGTATTGATTGCTTATTGGTTCCAGCATGATTTGGAAAGAATCAGGAGCAGATTTTCTGTCAGAGAGATTAAGTCCTCTCAGGACATTAAGGATTGGAACAATGGAGAGATTCCGGTTGCTGTGATACATCCTGCTTCAGCCGGTCATGGATTAAATCTCCAAAGCGGTGGTTCTACTTTGATTTGGTTCGGGCTTACATGGAGCTTGGAATTGTATCAACAGACCAATGCCAGACTCTGGAGACAGGGACAGAATGAAACCGTGGTCATTCATCACATCATCACAAAGGATACCATTGATGAGAATGTGATGAAGGCACTGGAGCAGAAAAATAATACACAGTCAGCACTGATAGATGCTGTGAAAGCTGAGGTGAACGGACATGGCTAAAACAGTTGGAAATCCATATGAGAATCTGGCGAATGCCATTATCGTGAAGGCTTGCGAGGATTATCGTGCGGCGCTAAAGAAAATAAAACACAATCCGAAGAACAGGGATGCCATAGATGAAGCATTATCTTTGGAGAGATTCTTTCGTTCACAGTGGTATCAGGTATTGACGGATGTAGATGGAGAGTTTTTAATCCGTAAGCTCCGTGATGAGATTGAGAAAGGGGGAAGATAAGCATGACATCGAAAGAATATTTAAAACAGGCATATTTATTGGATGCCCAGATCAACTCCCAGATGCGAAGTTTGGAATCCTATAAAAGTATGCGTGGTATTGTTCAGGGCATGACCTATGGAGAACGTATTGGCAGTAGCGGGAACAGAAATATAGAAGCACCATTTATTAAAACCATCGAAAAGATTATGCTTCTGGAAGACCGCATTAATCAGGAGATAGACAGACTGGTGGAGTTGAAGGTGGAGATAGGCGAAGCCATCAATAAGCTGGAAAAACCTGCGGAGAGATTGCTTTTAAAATACAGATACCTTGATGGTATGGAATGGATTGATATTTCCCAGGCACTAGCAGTTTCGTACAGAACCGTTCATAGAATCCATGCTTCAGCTTTGAAGAATTTTGAAGTTCCTGAAAAAAATTAAAAGTTGGCACACAATGTCCCAACATGGCACAAGCAAATGTGTTAATATGGTATTGTCAAAAGAATGTGACGGAGAGCCTGGTAGGAGAAATCTTATCGGGCTTTTCTTATGCAGAAAAAGAGGTGGAACATATGCCGAGAAAACCAAAGCATCCCTGTTCTTATCCTGGTTGTCCGGAACTTACGGACAGAAGATATTGTGAATCGCATGAGAAATTGATGAACCAGAATTACGAGAAGTATGATCGTAATAAATCCAGCAAGAGAAGATATGGCAGAGCATGGAAGAGGATTCGTGATAAGTATGTTTCGCTACATCCGTTCTGTGAGGTCTGCTATGAGAATGGAATCTTGGTGGAGACAGAGGAAGTTCATCATAAGAAACCATTGAGTGAAGGTGGTACACATGACAGAGAGAATCTGATTGCATTGTGCAAGTCGTGTCACTCAAGAATTCATGCCGAGCGTGGAGACCGTTTTAATCAGAACCGAGAGTATACCTATTGATGGTGCAGGTCGGTGTAGGGTAGGGGTAGCAAAATCTCTACAGGTTAGCCTATAGGGGAACGAGGCGGGGGTATCACGCACAAAAATGGGATTTCAAACAGGGTATATCAAACGATTTCAAACGAAATCAAAGAAATCGAACGAGAGAAGGTGAGGGACATGGCCAAGGATGGTACGCGAAGAGGCGGTGCCAGAGCCGGTGCGGGCAGAAAACCCAAGGCATTGGCAGACAAAATCAATGAGGGCATCAGCGCTACTATTATTGAACTGCCGGAGACTCCGACAATGGAAGGTGTTGATGTGCCTCCGGTAAAAGATTATCTGAAAACAAAACAGAAAAATGGAAAAGACCTGTGTGCGGCAGAGGTCTTTGAAGAAACATGGAAATGGCTGAAAGAGAGAGGGTGTGACAGACTGGTCAGCACACAGTTGGTGGAACAGTATGCCATGTCGGTATCCCGTTGGATTCAGTGTGAGGAATGCATATCAGAATTTGGTTTCCTTGCGAAGCATCCAACAACCGGGAATGCTATTGCTTCTCCATATGTTTCCATGTCTCAGCAGTATATGAAACAGGTCAATCAGGTCTGGTATCAGATTTACCAGATTGTAAAAGAAAACTGTTCCGTGGAATGGCAAGGGGCGACACCACAGGATGATGTGATGGAAAGACTGCTCAGGACAAGGAACGGATCATAGGAGGTAGAGCAGATTATGGAAAAAATAAAATATTTTATGGTGGAAGTCGATAAGCTGATTCCGTATGCGAGAAATGCCAGAACACATTCCGATGTGCAGATTGCTCAGATTGCGGCAAGTATTAAGGAGTTTGGTTTCTTATCACCGGTCATCATTTCAAAGGACAACACCATCCTGTGTGGACATGGAAGATTTTATGCGGCTCAGAAACTGGGGCTTGAAAAGATTCCATGCATTCAGGAAGACCATCTGACCGAGGCACAAAAGCGTGCATATATTCTGGCAGATAATAAAATCAGCCAGAATGCCGGATGGGATGAAGAACTTTTGAAAGTAGAGATTGCAGATTTGCAAGGCTCTGATTTTGATGTAGCGCTTACCGGTTTTGAAGATTATGAAATCACGGATTTATTTGCAGTGGAAAAGCCGACAACGGAAAAGGTTGTAAAAAATAAAGAATATGATGAAGAGGTGTTTGGGGATGAAGAATTTGAACATGAATGCCCAAGATGTGGGTTCAAATACAACTAAGCACTGCTTCCCGTGGAAATGGAGATTGTCTGACCTAAGCAATGTGGAGAAGAATGGTAAAAAGGTGTTTAGTTGCTTCTCCTGTGGCGGTGGTTCTACAATGGGATATAAACTTGCCGGTTTCACTGTGGTAGGGAACTGTGAGATTGATGCAGACATGGAAGCAATTTATAAGCAGAACCATCATCCAAAACACACCTATCTCATGGATATTCGTGATTTCAACCGTCTGGGAACATATCCGGATGAATTAAAGAATCTGGATATTCTGGATGGTTCACCACCATGTAGTGTGTTCTCTGATGCAGGTGCAAGAGAAAAAGGTTGGGGTACAGAAAAGACATTCCGTGAAGGACAGAAGAAACAGAGGTTGGATGACTTGTTTTTGCATTTCATTCATACAGCAGAAATATTGAAGCCAAAGGTCATCATTGCGGAGAATGTAAAAGGTCTGGTGGCCGGTAACGCAAAGGGATATGTCAATGAAATCATCAAAGCATTTAAGTCTGCCGGGTACTCCGTGCAGATTTTTCTTTTGGATGCTCAGACAATGGGTGTTCCGCAGAGGAGAAAAAGAGTGTTTTTCATTGCCAGAAGAGATGACTTAAATCTTCCAAAACTGGTTCTGAATTTTAATGAGAAGCCAATCCATTTCGGAGAGGTCAGAAGTCCACACGGTATTCCACTAAAAGACTGCATGATGGCGAGTCTGATTAAAAAGAGAAAGCCAGGGGATAAATGTTTTTCTGATATTTCCGAGCGTGTGCGCGGTAAACGTTCTATGTTTACAGATAGGATTGTGGAAGACCATGTGATTGCTCCGACAAATACAGCCGGAGGAATGCATGTGAGATATGCTGACGGAGAGAAATTTTCCGATGCTGATTACATTGCAACACAGACGTTTCCACAGGATTATGATTTCGGAAAGGAATCTGTCCAGTATGTATGTGGTATGAGTGTTCCACCGGTAATGATGGCGCATATTGCTTCGGCAGTGTATGAGCAGTGGTTGAAGGGTGGTGTATGTGATGAGGAAACTGAAAAAATATAAGCCAACAAAGTTCATGGCAAAGGATTCTCATTACAGCCAGGAACTGGCGGATTATGCAGTTTCCTTTATTGAATGCCTGTGTCATACAAAAGGAACATGGGCTGGCAAGCCATTTGAACTGATTGACTGGCAAGAGCAGATTATCCGGGATATCTTTGGTACGATTAAGCCAAATGGGTATCGTCAGTTTAACACAGCATATATTGAGATTCCTAAGAAGCAGGGAAAATCGGAGCTTGCGGCTGCGGTTGCCCTGCTTTTAACATGCGGAGATGGAGAAGAGAGAGCAGAGGTTTATGGATGTGCAGCAGACCGGCAGCAGGCTTCCATTGTATTTGAGGTTGCTGCAGATATGGTGCGTATGTGTCCGGCTCTGAATAAGAGAGTGAAAATACTGGCATCTCAGAAAAGAATTGTCTATCTGCCGACCAACAGCTTTTATCAGGTGTTGTCGGCGGAAGCGTATAGTAAGCATGGATTTAACATTCACGGAGTTGTGTTTGATGAGTTACATACGCAGCCGAACAGGAAATTATTTGATGTAATGACCAAGGGTTCCGGGGATGCCAGAATGCAACCACTGTACTTTTTAATCACAACAGCCGGTACAGATACGAACAGTATCTGTTATGAAACACATCAGAAGGCAAAGGATATTTTAGAGGGAAGAAAGATTGACTCGACCTTTTATCCGGTTATCTATGGTGCAGATGAATCCGATGATTGGACTGATCCGGAGGTGTGGAAGAAAGCGAATCCATCCTTAGGTGTTACCGTTGGAATTGATAAGGTAGAGGCTGCTTGTGAATCTGCGAAGCAGAATCCGGGAGAAGAAAATTCTTTTCGTCAGCTTCGATTGAACCAGTGGGTGAAGCAGGCAGTCCGTTGGATGCCGATGGACAAATGGGATGCCTGTAATTTCAACGTAAATGAAGAAGATTTGGAAGGCCGTGTATGTTACGGTGGTTTGGACTTATCATCCACCACGGATATCACAGCTTTTGTATTGGTGTTTCCGCCAATGGATGAGGATGATAAGTTTGTAATTCTTCCTTACTTTTGGATTCCGGAAGATACTTTGGATTTACGAGTCCGAAGAGACCACGTTCCATACGATGTCTGGGAACGACAAGGGAAACTTATGACCACAGAAGGAAATGTAGTGCATTATGGATTTATTGAAAATTTCATAGAAAGATTGGGAGAACGTTTCAACATTCGTGAAATTGCATTTGACCGATGGGGAGCTGTACAGATGGTGCAGAACCTTGAGGGCATGGGATTTACCGTTGTTCCATTTGGACAGGGGTTCAAAGATATGAGTCCACCTACCAAAGAACTGATGAAACTGACATTGGAAAAGAAACTGGCACATGGTGGACATCCGGTGCTTCGTTGGATGATGGACAACATTTTTATCCGAACAGATCCGGCGGGAAATATTAAGGCAGATAAAGAGAAATCCACAGAAAAGATTGATGGTGCTATTGCAACTATCATGGGACTTGATAGAGCAATAAGATGTGGGAATACAAATACGGAGAGTGTTTACGATTCTCGTGGCATTTTGTTTATCTGATCAGTTTTGAAAAGGTCATTATTGTGTTGACAGAAGCAAAAATATTTCTTATAATTACTAATATTGCAATAATAAGTAACAATAAGGAGTATATAGATGGAGAAATACTATACAGTTGAAAAAGTTGCTGAAATGTTATCTATGCATCCAAAAACAATTCAGAGGTATATCAGAGAAGGGAAATTGCCTGCAAAAAAGGTTGGGAAAAGCTGGAGGATATACGAGTGGGATATCAAAAATTACATGAAAGATACGGACTCTGATGATCAGCATAATGCAGAGGAAAGGACCGTTGTATCTTCTGTGGTTGATATTGCAGTTTATAGTTTTGAGGAAGCGATGGAAATTGAAAAAATGCTTGTGGCGGCAATGAACAGTAAAGCTGACAGTTTGGGGAGAGCAACTATGCATACGCAATATCTGGAGTATGAAAGTAAACTTCGTGTCACATTATGGGGAACTGTATTTTTTATGCAAAAAATGTTTGAGTTACTTGTGGTTGCAACAGAAAAAAGATGAGAAGGATGAAAAAGTATGGATATTAGAACGTTAAATAGAAATAATGTAAAAATTGCAGAGATTGAGAGCAATGAACTGTTGATTGTTGATACGCAGTCTGCCCTTGATTTGATCATGACAGTAAAATATGAAACAGGTGCAGAGCGAATCCTGTTGAATAAAGAAACTGTTGATGAAAAATTCTTCATATTAAGCAGTGGAATGGCAGGTGAAATTCTTCAAAAATTCATGAATTATCATGTGAAGGTTGCAATCTATGGTGAATATGGACATTATACAAGTAAACCGTTAAAAGATTTCATTTATGAATCGAATAAAGGAAAAGATTTTTTCTTTGTGAGCAGCAGAGAAGAAGCATTGGAGAAATTAGAAAAAGCAGTTAATTAAGAAATACAAATATGGTTTTATAAGTTGGGAGCATTTATCAGAAATGGTAGATGCTTTTCTTATGCTCATTTTTAGGGAGGATCGAGGAAGATGGGAATTTTACAATCTATTTTCAAATCAAGAGACAAGCCACAGAATGCAACATCTGGCAGTGCATACCGATTCTTTATCGGCGGCAGTTCCAGTGGCAAGAATGTCAATGAGCGTTCTGCCATGCAGATGACGGCGGTTTATTCCTGTGTGCGTATCTTATCAGAGGCGGTGGCAAGTCTTCCGCTTCATGTTTATAAATATAACGGGGATGGTGGTAAGGAAAAGGCGGTAAAACATCCGCTTTATTTTTTGCTCCATGATGAACCGAATCCGGAAATGACTTCCTTTGTGTTCAGAGAGACATTAATGACGCATTTGCTTCTGTGGGGAAATGCATACGCCCAGATTATCCGTAACGGCAAGGGAGAGATCATTGCATTGTATCCACTGATGCCGAACCGAATGACGGTGGACAGGGATGATAAAGGTCAGCTTTATTATCAGTACAATACCAGTAAGGATGATGCACCCACTATGAAAGGTAGCATGGTAAATCTGAAACCATCGGATGTATTGCACATTCCTGGTCTTGGGTTTGATGGCTTAGTTGGGTATTCTCCGATTGCAATGGCGAAGAATGCGATTGGCATGGCAATTGCCTGTGAAGAGTATGGAGCCAAGTTCTTTGCAAATGGTGCCACACCTGGTGGTATTCTGGAACATCCGGGAACCGTAAAGGACCCACAGAGGGTAAGGGATAGTTGGACATCTGCCTTTGGTGGAAGTTCCAATGCGAATAAAGTTGCGGTTCTGGAAGAGGGGATGAAGTACACACCGATTTCCATTAGTCCGGAACAGGCACAGTTTTTAGAAACAAGAAAATTTCAGATAAATGAAATAGCTCGAATTTTCCGAGTTCCGCCACACATGGTCGGGGATTTGGAGAAATCGAGCTTTTCTAATATAGAGCAGCAGTCTTTGGAGTTCGTGAAATACACCTTAGACCCTTGGGTTGCAAGGTGGGAACAGGCCATTGTCCGTTCCTTATTTTCTGCGGATGAAAAAACACAATACTTTGTCAAGTTCAATGTGGACGGGTTGCTCCGTGGCGATTATCAGAGCCGTATGAATGGGTATGCCATCGGCAGACAGAATGGCTGGATGAGTGCCAATGATATCAGGGAACTTGAAAATCTTGACCGTATTCCAGAAGAGGAAGGTGGAGACCTTTACCTTATCAATGGAAATATGACCAAGTTAAAAGACGCAGGAATATTTGCGGGAAAGGAGAGCGAACCGAATGAAGAAGTTTTGGAAGTGGAAGAACCAGAAGGTTCTGAATCAGGAGACACAGACGGAAACGGTGGAGAGAACACTGTTCCTAAACGGCACCATCGCAGAGGATAGTTGGTTTGATGATGATGTCACACCGCAAATGTTCAAAGAAGAATTGATGGACGGAAGTGGAAACATTACGGTGTGGATCAATTCACCTGGCGGTGATTGTGTGGCTGCAGCACAGATTTATAACATGCTCCGTGAGTATGAAGGGAATGTCACGGTTAAGATTGATGGCATTGCTGCAAGTGCCGCTTCGGTCATTGCAATGGCCGGGGATAAAGTGCTGATGTCTCCGGTGTCCATGATGATGATCCACAATCCGATGACCATTGCTTTTGGAGATTCCTCTGAAATGCAGAAGGCAATCGACATGCTTGCCGGTGTTAAAGATTCCATCATCAATGCCTATGAGATTAAGACAGGTCTTTCCAGAGTGAAACTTGCACATCTCATGGATGCAGAAACTTGGATGGACGCAAACAAAGCGATAGAG
This sequence comes from Allocoprococcus similis, assembly GCF_054660775.1. Lineage (NCBI taxonomy): Bacteria > Bacillati > Bacillota > Clostridia > Lachnospirales > Lachnospiraceae > Allocoprococcus > Allocoprococcus similis. The sequence goes on along the minus strand of NZ_BAAHSG010000046.1, from coordinate 21,386 downwards.
CTTGGATTTGCGGATGAAATCATCCAGAGAAATGGTGCTGTGGATATGGAAGTTCCCCAGGTTTCCATGCTGTATTCAAAAACAGCGGTAGTCAATTCCTTAAAGGATAAGATTGTCGAAAAGTGTCGAATAGAGCAGAAAGAAGTAACTACAGAAACAAACAAAGTCAAAGCCGATTCGCTGATGAGTCGGCTTAATTTAATGAAAAATTGGAGGTAATCTACAATGACTATTTTAGAATTAAGAGAAAAGAGAAACAAAGCATGGGAAGCTGCAAAGGCTTTCGTGGAAACAAAGCGTGATAAGGATGGGCTTTTATCCGCTGAGGATGCAGCAACTTACGCTGAAATGGAGCAGAAAGTGCAGAACTATTCTGCTGAGATTGCACGTATGGAAGAGATGGAGGCTATGGAAGCAGAACTTAATAAGCCTGTGAATACTCCACTTACCGGTAAACCTATGAATGGTGGTCAGGAACCTCAGAAGAAGACAGGCCGTGCTTCCGATGAGTATAAGGATGCTATGCTCCATGCAATCCGCAATAATTTCCGTAACATCAGAAATGTTCTTTCTGAAGGTATTGACACTGACGGTGGTTACTTAGTGCCGGAAGAGTATGATTCCAGATTGATTGAAGGTCTGGAAGAGGAAAATATCTTCCGTAGACTTGGTACAACTATCACAACCAGTGGAGAACGCAAAATTAACATTGCGGGCTCTAAACCGGCTGCAGCATGGATTGATGAGGGTGAGGCATTAACTTTTGGTGATGCGAAGTTCGACCAGATCAATCTGGATGCGCACAAACTCCATGTGGCTGTAAAGGTTACAGAAGAGTTGCTTTATGACAATGCATTTGGTCTTGAGAACTATCTGATTCGTGCGTTTTCCAGAGCATTGGCAAATGCAGAAGAGGATGCGTTCCTCAATGGTGATGGTACAGGCAAGCCTCTTGGTATCTTTGCGGAACAGGGTGGTGGAGAAATCGGCGTAACTGCTGCAAGTGCAACAGAAATCACAGCCGATGAGATCATCAATCTCGTGTATGCACTTAAGAGACCTTACCGTAAGAAAGCAAAATTCATTATGAATGACGCAACCATTGCGGCACTCCGTAAGCTGAAAGATGAAAACGGTCAGTATTTATGGCAGCCTTCTTTACAGGCTGGAGAACCGGACAGACTCTTTGGCTATGAGGTAATGACTTCTGCCTATGTTCCTGTAATTGAAGCTGGTAAGCCTGTCATTGCTTTCGGTGATTTCAGCTACTACAACATTGGTGACCGTGGGGTTCGTTCTTTCGCAGAACTTAAGGAACTCTTTGCCGGAAATGGTATGGTCGGCTTTGTTGCCAAGGAACGTGTGGATGGTAAGTTAGTGCTTCCTGAAGCAGTGCAGATTTTAAAGATGGGTGCGTAATCCTAAAAGTTTGGTGGTGTCGGCTTAGTCCGGCACCATCTTACAATGCAACGAAATGTTGCTTGACAAAGCAGAATGTTCCGAACCGGAACATAAAAAAGTCGAAAAATGTCGAAAAGTGACACATCATGCGGAGGTGGAAACGTGGTAGTAACGTTAGATGAGATGAAAAAATATCTTCGTGTAGACTTTGAGGATGATGATGTTCTGCTCCGAAATATCATGGAATCCGCCCAGACTTTATGCATGGATGTGGCAAGGATTGTGGATGAGGATACTTTTGAGGAAGAGCCTTGTGCGAGGATTGCGGTGATGTATGCAGTTGCCTACCTGTATGAACACCGGGAAGAGGCTGACCATCATGCATTGACTTTATCACTCCGTTCTCTGTTATTTGGATGCAGACAGGAGGGATTCTGATGAAGATTTCATTATTGAATGAAAAGATTATGATTCAGAAATCGGTGGTTCAATCGGACAGCATCGGAAATCGAAAGAATGCTTGGGAAGACTACTATTCCTGTTTTGCCACGATTGGTGGAGAAAGTGGAAGTGAAAAAGCAGAAGCCAGTCAGACAGTAGATGGTGCGAGTATTACATTTACCGTCAGATATTGCAATCAACTTGTGGACATCGTGTCCACAGGTTTCCGCATTTTGTTCCGTGGGGAGATTTACAATATTCTTTCCGTGGATCACATGAACTGGAAGAAGAAATCTTTGAAGTTCCGATGTGAGAAAGCGAGGCGGTAATCATGGCTTCGACAGTAAGGATTGATGACATGGCTAATGTGATCATGAAAGGTCTGACGGAATATGCAGAACTTGCCATTGATGATATGAAGGAAGCAGTCAAGAGTGCTAGTAAGACGGTGCAGAAAGAGATTAAGTCAAATGCTCCGAAGGATACGGGTGCCTATCAGAAAAGCTGGACAACCAAGAAGGTCAGTGAGACTTCTACGAAGCTTCATATGGTGGTTCACTCAAAGAACCGTTATCAGCTTGCCCATCTTCTGGAATTTGGTCATGCCAAGAGAAATGGCGGAAGAGTGGAAGGAAAAGCCCATATCGCACCGGCAGAGCAGAACGGAATCCGACAGCTACAGGAAGAGATTGAAAGAGCACTGAGAGGTTAGAAGATGGAAGAATTATTGCAGATTTTAAATGAAACACAGATTCCCTATGCATACCATCACTTTGCGGAAGGGGAATCACCGAAACCACCATTTATCTGTTATCTGCTTCCGGGAAGCAATAACTTCTCAGCGGATGGCAAGGTCTATTACAAGATAAATGAGGTTCATATAGAACTGTACACCGATTTGAAAGATTTGGCGGTGGAACAGCAGTTGGAGGACGTGCTTGATGAACACGGAATCTTTTACAACAAATCTGAAACATGGATAGAGAGCGAAAAGCTCTATGAAGTCCTTTACACATTTGAATGGGAGGTTTAGTAAAATGGCAGATAAGAATAACAAAGTAAAATATAATCTGAAAAATGCGCACTATGCGTTACTTACCATTGCAGAGGATGGAACGGTTTCTTATGGAGATCCGAAATCCATTCCGGGTTCCGTGTCTATTTCTCTGGATGCCAATGGAGAACCGGAAAACTTTTATGCAGATGGTATCGCCTACTATGTTATCAATAACAACATGGGTTATGAAGGCGATTTGGAATTGGCACTCATTCCGGAAGATTTTCGTACAGAAATCCTGAAGGAAGAGTTAGATGATAATGGTGTTCTGATTGAGAACGCACAGGTGGAACTGGAGTCCTTTGCATTACTGTTTGAATTTGACGGTGACCAGAGACACATCCGTCATGTGCTTTATAATTGTGCCGCATCCAGACCGGGCATCGAGGGCAAGACCAATGAGGATACCAGAGAGGTACAGACAGAAACATTGACCATTAAGGCAACACCGCTTTCCAGTGGGCTTGTGAAGGCAAAGACAGGAAATACCACAGACACAACCGTTTACAATGACTGGTATAAGGCTGTGTACATGCCTGTAGTTGCAGAAGAAGATGAAGGAGGCGTGGCATAATGAGCATGATTAAGCAGATTGAAATTGATGGTAAGCAGGTGTCCTTTAAGGCATCTGCTGCCATTCCGAGAATTTACCGCATGAAGTTCCAGAGGGATATTTACAAGGACCTGAAAGCACTGGAAAAATCCATTGGAGATAACAGTGAGGAAAGTTCCAATCTGGATATGTTTTCTTTGGAAATGTTTGAAAATATCGCATTTGTCATGGCAAAACATGCGGATGCGTCCATTCCGAACACGCCGGAAGAGTGGCTGGATGGGTTCAATACTTTTTCCATTTATCAGGTACTGCCGCAGCTCATTGAACTCTGGGGACTGAATGTAAAAACGGATGTGGAAGCTAAAAAAAACTTCGTCAGACAGACCGTGAAATGACAACACCCTTATTCCTGTTAAGGTGTGTACAGTTAGGCTTATCGATGGCAGATTTGGAACTGTTATCGATAGGTCTTATCAATGATATGTATGCGGAGAGCAGAAATGATGACTGCCAATATACACAATTTGCCACACAGGAAGATTTTGACCGCTTCTAATTGAGAAAAATGTCTTTTTGTAGTATGATTATTCTCGTGGGTAGATGCTCACGAGAATTTGAATTTTTAGGTGAGTGGATATGAAAAACTTATATATAATCGGCGGAACAATGGGAGTCGGCAAAACTGCTGTTAGCCAGCAACTAAAATCTGATTTGCCCAATAGCGTATTTCTTGATGGGGATTGGTGTTGGGATGCAAACCCATTCCAAGTAACTAACGAAACCAAAGCAATGGTGACAGATAATATTTGCTACTTATTAAATAACTTTTTGCATTGCTCTGCTTATGCGAATGTGATTTTTTGCTGGGTAATGCACCAACAGCCTATCATAGATTCTATCTTGGAAAAACTGGATACAAAAAACTGTGAAGTGAAATGTGTTTCACTTATTGCTGATGAAGCCAATTTGCGTAGGAGATTAGCTAAAGATGTGGAAAATGGTATTCGTTCTGAAGATGTAATTGAGAGAAGCGTAGCAAGAATACTGATGTATGAAACACTCAACACGATAAAAATCGATACCAATGAAAAATCGGTGTCCATGATTGCAAATGAAATCAAGCAGTTATGATGCTACAAAGCCCCATTTGTAGAAAATAGAAAATTTCAGTTCTACGGAGACAATCAAAAAAGAAAATATAGTTATTTACGGCATCTGTCAGAAAATGGCAGGTGCCATTTTTATACCCAAAAACAGAAAGCGGGTGGTGAATTTTGAATGTAAATAAAGACTGGACGGGGAACAGGAACAGTATTTATACCACACTGGGAGCGTCCAATCATTCTGATAAGGAAAGACAGAGCCATGATTATTATGCGACTGAGCCGAAGGCAACGGAGCTGCTTCTGGCAGAAGAAACCTTTGCTCCTGTCATTTGGGAGTGTGCCTGTGGGGAAGGTCACATGGCAAAGGTTATGGAAGAGCATGGATATCAGGTCATCAGTACGGATCTGATTTATCGTGGCTACGGAAATGAGGAACCGGTAGATTTCTTGCATGAGCCGATAGCAGATTTTGATGGGGATATTATTACAAATCCGCCATATAAGTATGCATTGCTGTTTGTGGAGAAAGCACTGGAGAGAGTGAAACCAGGCAGAAAGGTTGCCATGTTTTTGAAACTGCAATTTTTGGAGGGTAAGAGCAGAAAGCAGTTCTTTTTGAACCATCCGCCAAAGACGGTATATGTCAGTTCATCCAGACTGATATGTGCCATGAATGGGGAGTTTGAAAAGTACCCGTCCAGTGCGGTGGCTTATGCCTGGTTTGTGTGGGAAAAAGGATATAAAGGAAATCCAGAAATTAAATGGATAAATTGACGGAGCAGTAATGCTTCTATTTTTTTGCTTAAAAACGGGAGGTGAGAGGATAAATGGCAAGCAGAATACAGGGTATTACCGTGGAAATCGGTGGCGATACCACGAAACTTACAACAGCATTAAAGGGTGTGAACAGTGAAATCCGTAATACCCAGTCGCAGCTTCGTGATGTGGAGAAACTGCTGAAATTAGATCCGGGCAATACGGAACTCTTATCCCAGAAGCAGAGACTTCTTAATGAAGAGGTTCAGGCGACAAAGGAAAAACTGGAAGCCTTAAAGACTGCCAGTGAACAGGCCAATGCCGCTTTGGAACAGGGAGCGATAAGCAAAGACCAGTATGATGCACTCCAGAGGGAAATCATTGCCACGGAGCAGGCATTGGAAGATTTGGAGGAACAGGCGGAACAGTCTGCGGTGGCATTACAGAAGATTGCCAATGCCGGAGAGTCTTTAAAGTCTGCCGGGGATAAGGTTACGGATGTGGGTAAGAAGATGTCCGTTGTATCCGCCGGTATTGTGGCAGCGGGCACAGCCAGTACAAAGGCAGCGTTAGATTTTGAGGATGCAATGGCAAAGGTATCCACCATTGCAGATGCCACGGAAGTTCCGATTGATGAACTGGAAAAGGCTATCTTGGATTTATCCAATCAGACAGGTATCAGTTCCACGGAGATTGCGGATAACGTGTATAATGCCATTTCAGCAGGACAGTCCACAGGGGATGCGGTCAATTTTGTTTCCAATTCCACCAAACTTGCGAAAGCCGGTTTTGCAGAAGCCGGAGATGCACTGGACATTCTGACAACCATTTTAAATGCCTATGGCATGGAGGCAAGTGAGGTAACAAATGTGTCTGATATGCTTATCCAGACACAGAATTTAGGTAAGACCACGGTTGCGGAATTATCATCTGCAATGGGTAAGGTTATTCCGACTGCCAATGCCTATGGGGTACAGTTAGACCAGCTTTGTGCCGGTTATGCGATTATGACTGCAAACGGTGTTGCCACAGCGGAATCCACAACCTATATGAACTCCATGCTGAATGAACTTGGAAAGTCCAGTACAAAGGTATCGGATATTCTGAAAGAAAAGACAGGAAGTTCCTTTGCAGAGTTGATGAACAGTGGTTACAGTTTATCGGAATGCCTGGCAGTCATTGAGGGAACTGCTACAGAACAGGGGCTTGCCTTTGGTGATATGTGGTCAAGTTCCGAGGCTGCAAAAGCCGGTCTTATCTTACTGGGAGACAGTGTGGAAACCTTTAATGGAACTCTTGCAGAAATGCAGAACAGCACCGGTGCAACGGATACCGCATTTGAAAAACTAAAGACCAATTCCTATACCATTCAGGTGGCAATCAATCAGCTTAAAAATACAGCCATTGAATTGGGAAATGCGATTATGTCCGTACTGGCACCGCTTTTGATGTCACTGGCGGAAACGATTTCCAAACTGCCCGCTTGGTTTTCCGGACTGAGTGATGGAACAAAGAGGTTCATTGTCATTATTGGAATGGTGGTGGCAGCAGTTGGTCCCGTGCTCATTATTGTGGGTAAGATTATGGGTGCAGTGGGTACTATTATGACGGTTGTTCCAAAACTTGCCGGAGTTATCAATACGATAAAGACTGCTTTTGCAGCACTGAATACAACCATGCTTGCCAATCCGATATTCCTGGTTATTGCAGCCATTACCGCACTGGTAGCGGCTTTTATTTATCTGTGGAATACTAATGAGGAGTTCAGGCAGTTTTGGATTGACTTGTGGGAGAACATCAAAGAAGTTGCCATTGCGGTATGGACTGCGATTAAAGAGTTCTTTGTCTCTGCATGGGAAGCAATCAGCAATGCGGCACAGACCATTTGGAACGGAATCAAGAATTTCTTCTCTGCAATCTGGGAGGGCATCAAAACCATATTTATCACAGTGCTGAATGTGATCAGTACGATAGTGACCACCTATTTCAATATCTATAAAACCATTGTTACAACGGTGTTCAATGCCATCAAGACGGTCATCACAACCGTGCTGAATGCAATTAAGACCGTGATTACAACGGTATGGAATACGATTAAGAATGTGTTTACTACGGTATTGAACACCATCAAGTCGGTGGTATCAGGTGCATTCAATTCCATGTGGAGTGGCATTAAAAGTACAGTGTCGAAGATTGTCGAAAGCATCAAGACCGGATTCAACAATGCCGTCAGCTTCATCAAGAACCTGGCATCTTCCGCATTCCAGTGGGGAGCTGATATTATTCAGGGCATTGTGAATGGTATTAAGAGTTGCATTGGAAAGGTAAAAGATGCGGTAACAAATGTGGCGGAGACAATCCGTTCATTCTTGCATTTCTCTGTTCCGGATGAAGGACCACTTACAGATTATGAAAGTTGGATGCCTGACTTTATGAGTGGTCTGGCAAAGGGAATTGAGCAGAGTAAGGCAATGGTTACAAAAGCTGTGGAAGGTGTTGCCGGGGATATGGTTATTAGTCCACAGATGGCTATGGTCGGAGTTGGATATGAGAATAGTCGTAGTACGACTATTCCACAGGAAAATCTATCCGGTATTATGTCTGCAATCACAGATGCACTTTCGCAGATAAATGGGCAGAATGGGGATATCGTGATTCCGATTTATCTGGGCGGAACCATGCTGGATGAAATCATTGTAAATGCCCAGCAGAGAATGAATTTAAGAAGTGGAGGAAGGTAGGATGGCATTTTTTGAATATTTGAAATTTGACGGAACTGTCCTTCCTCTGCCGGATTCTTATGATGTGTCCTTGACGGCGGTGGAAGCGGACAGCAGCGGAGAGACAGAAGCGGGAACTACACAGAGGGATGTTGTACGTCAGGGTGTGGTAAACATTTCTGTCTCTTTCTCTGTGACTGCAAAGTGGTTGAAAGCACTGACTGCTTATTCCAAACGGGATAAGTTGTCGGTGGACTATTTTGATACAGAGACAGCGGACATGAAGAATACGGAAATGTATGTGGAAGGATTTAAGGTGAAACTGGAAAAAGACACTTCTTACAAAGGTCTTTGGACAGTTTCTTTTACTTTGAAAGAATTTTAGGGAGGCGGTGTTTGAATGTACCCGGTAAGTGAAGCATTCCTGTCAGCGGTGCAGGAGAACACAAGGAGATATTACTGGACGGGAAAGATTACCACAAAGGTAGGCGTGGTACATGAGTTTTCCGAAAAAGAGATTGTAAAAGGAAGCGGATATATTTCCGCCCAGTGCTGTGGCAGTACGGAAATGGAACTTGGTACGGTGTATGCTGCAGAGATGGGGATTACCTTATTTTTGGATGTAGACAGGTATACACTGGAAGATGCATTGGTGGAATTGTTCTATCATCTGGAATTGGATGATGGCTCATGGGAAGAAGTACCGATGGGGATTTTTGAAATCAGCGAAGCGAACCGGAAAATCAAGTGCTTGGAGATAAAGGCGTATGATTACATGCTCCGATTTGATGAGGCATTCAATGGTTTTGAAACAGTTGGTAATGCTTATGATTTTATGGAACTTTGCAGTAAAGCGTGTCGTGTGGAACTCGCCCAGACAAGGGAAGAAATAGAAGCAATGCCAAATGGGGCAGAGGTGCTTTCTGTTTATACGGAAAATGACATTGAAACTTACCGTGACATGCTCTATTACATTGGGCAGGTGCTTGGTGGATTTTTCTGCATCAACAGATTTGGGAAACTGGAACTACGAAAGTACGGTGCAGAGCCGGTCATGGAGATTGGCAGCAGACACAGATTCACTTCCAGTTTTTCTGATTTCATTACCAGATATACAGCGGTAAGTTCTACGAATTTAAAAACGGAGATGTCAGAGTATTATGCACTGGAGCCGGATGATGGTCTTACCATGAATCTGGGGACAAATCCCCTGTTACAGTTTGGTGTGGATGAGACCAGAAAGGAACTTTGTACCAATATCCTGAATGACCTTGCAGTTATCAATTATGTACCATTTGATTCTGAAACCATTGGCAATCCGGCATTAGACCTTGGGGATGTACTGAAATTTTCCGGAGGTCATGCGGACGGGGCAAAGCTATCTGCGGTGATGTCCATGCAGATAAAGATTGGAGGAAAACAGACACTGAAAGGTGTCGGTAAGAATCCGAGATTGGCAAGGGCAAAGAGTAAGAACGACAAGAATATCTCTGGGCTTTTGAATCAGATTGAAGAAAATAAGACAGCGGGAAAAATCGGCATCCATACTTTTACCAATGCCAGTGCCTTTTCTATCTCTGATACAGATACAAAGATTATTTCCATTGAATTTGCAACCAGTGAGGAAGTCATGGCGCAGTTCTTCGGGTCGGTAATCGTGGATGTGAAAGCAGATCCTGTGGAAAAAAGCGTGACAGCAAAGACCAGTCTGGTGATTCCGGCTGTAGATGTAACAGTAGTTGTTACACAGACCGAGGGCGAAGAAGCAGAAGAGGGTATAACGGAAGAAGGTACAGAACCGGATGTTATTGGAAACACGAAAGAGCAGACCATAGAATTGGAAGTGCCTGTGGCGTGGAATGAGGATGGTATGGCAGTTGCCCATTTTGTATTTGAACTCAATGATGTGGTCATTGACATCCATCAGCCGGAAGAAACATGGCATTCCGGGAGACACACCATCATGCTTTATTATCCCATTGACCATGTAATCGCCAATTACAGGAACATCTTTAATGTTTACATGAGGATGGAATGCGGTACGGGGAGTGTGGAGACAGGAAATTGTCTGGCAGCCATTACCGGACAGTCGATGGGAGCCGGAGAAGCATGGGATGGAGAAATCAGGATTGAAGAAAAGATTACTGCATTCTCTGTGGGAACGGTTACAAAGGCGGTTGGTCTTAGCGATAGCGTCAGCTTCAAGATTGATGAAACTATGAGAAGAGCATACGCAGATGTGCTTACGGAAAGAATTAAAATCGGTGCTTTTGCAATGCCGATAGAAACGGAGGTCTAAATGAAGTTAAAAGGAACTATGGTATTGGAACTGACCGATACGAATACAGGAGATGTGGAGCGTGTGGAAGAAACCAACATGCTTACCAATGCGGTAAACCATATTTTGGGGTTAAATCCAATGGGGATTTTTTATGCGGCCAGTGATGAATATGATGAACATGTGTTGTGGAATGATGTACTCTTGCCCATCTGCCCGAACATGATCGGCGGTATTCTTCTTTATTCTGAACGACTGACAGAAGATGTGGAAAATATATATCCGACCACGGCTAAACTGCCAGTGGCGTATGCCAGCAATGATGTCAATGCCACCGCCAGTGTGGCAAGGGGAAGCATGAACCTGACGGAGAGCAAGGTGCTTGATAATGGGTATCGTTTTGTCTGGGAGTTTACACCGAGCCAGGGAAATGGAACGATTGCAGCGGTGGCACTGACTTCTGCCCAGGGTGGAAAGAACGTGTACGGAGACATGGAAGGGTCAGCGGATTCATTTCTTGTACTTAAGAGGGTAACTCTGGATGCTATGGAGCAAGAGGAAATGGCCAGTATTTACAGTGCCGTAGAAGTGGATTTTGAGAATAATGTGATGTACAGTATCCGTTTTCAGGATGCATCCGTCATTGTCCGTAAGAAAAAACTTCCGGTGTTTACGTTGGGCATCAATGACAGGCTGAATGACATGACCTGTACGCTGATTGAAGAAAAGGTTATTACTTGTAAGACCTTTGCTTTTCTTGGAACTTACACTCCATACGGAAATTTCTTTGATGGTCATGACGGATACTGGTATGGATTTGCCAATCAGGGTAATTCTTCCGGTGATGCTACCATGTACTGGATTAAGATTAAAAAAGATGATTATTCCATTACGGAAGGTGTATGGACATTATCCAATGCACACTTACAGGCTGTGGGAAGTTTTAAGGTGGATACTTATGTGGAAAGGACAAACAGGGGTGTCATCCGAAATGGTTATCTGTATGTTCCGGCTTATGAACTTACCGGAATTTATAAGATCAATCTGAATAATTCAGCGGATGTGACTTTTATTGATTTTGGTTTTACATCAGCCGGGACAGCGTTGTCCGGTTCCAGTACCGCTGCAACATATATTGTATTGGTAAATGACCTGATTATCGGTTGGGATTATCAGATTAAGCCGGATGATACAGTGATACAGACAGCCGGAAGTAAGAGATTTCTCTATGCGGGAACACCTTTGTTCCAGTATAAGGAATTTGTGACCACATGGGGCGGAAACTATGGTTCAGATTACCACAGTACATTTCTGATGACTCCATATCTGGCAAGTATCAACAATCTGGATTCGGCGGTCATCAAGAATACGGATAAGACAATGAAGATTACCTATGAACTGACAGAGGTAACAGAATAATTTAATCACAGGGAGCTTTGGCAATGGTGCTAAGGCTCCTTTTCATATGCACAAAAAAGAAAGCGAGGTAAAAGGTTATGAAAGAATTTTGGAATGTGATTCAGATGGTGTTCACTGCGGTGGGTGGATGGCTCGGATATTTTCTGGGCGGTTATGATGGTCTTCTCTATGCACTGGTTGTGTTTATGGTAGCAGATTATATCACAGGAGTGATGTGTGCCATTTCTGATAAGAAGTTATCCAGTGCGGTGGGATTTAAAGGAATTTGCAGGAAGGTACTTATTTTAATGCTTGTGGGGATTGCCAATCTGTTGGATGTGGAAGTGATTGGAACAGGAGCAGTATTAAGAACTGCGGTTATTTTCTTCTATCTGTCCAATGAGGGTGTGTCTTTACTGGAGAATGCGGCACATCTTGGCTTGCCAATTCCAGAGAAGTTAAAGGCAGTTCTGGCACAGCTTCACAAGAAAGCGGAAAGTGAGGATGGTGGAAATGAAGCTGGTTAATTCGATTATGACAAAGAACCCTTGCTATACAGCAGGGAAAAAAATTACAGTAAAGGGGCTTATGCTCCATAGTGTAGGGTGTCCTCAGCCGAGGGCATCCGTTTTTATTAACAGTTGGAACAGGGCAGATTATGACAATGCCTGTGTTCATGCGTTCATTGATGGCAATGATGGTACTGTGTACCAGACACTTCCGTGGAATTACAGAGGTTGGCATGGTGGCGGTTCATGCAACAATACCCATATCGGAGTGGAGATGTGCGAACCGGCTTGTATCAAATACACCGGTGGTTCTACGTTTACCTGTTCCGATAAGGTGACTGCAAAAGCTGTGGCGAAGAGAACCTATGAGGCGGCTGTGGAACTGTTTGCAATGCTTTGTAAGGAGTATGACCTGAATCCGACAGCGGATGGAGTCATCATCAGCCATGCAGAGGGTCACAAGAGGGGGATTGCAAGCAATCACGGAGACCCAGAACATCTCTGGAGACAGCTTAGTATGGGTTATACTATGGATGGATTTCGTAAGGATGTAAAAGCTGCCATGAAAGAAAAGGTATCAGGAACACAGGCAACGGTATTTGCAAATCTTTCTGAAAAAGATGTGATTGCAAAGGTAGGGGCGCTGTTTACTGCTGATCAGAAGAAAAGCGGTATTCTGGCATCTGTTTCTCTGGCACAATTTATTCTGGAGAGTGGATATGGTAAGAGTGAACTTGCCCAGAATGCCAATAACTGTTTTGGAATGAAGAAATCCTTATCCGGTAACACATGGAGTGGTTCTGTCTGGGATGGAAAGTCGGTGTACACAAAACAAACGAAAGAACAGAATCCGGATGGTTCCTATGAGACCATCACAGCAGATTTTCGTAAATATGCGTGTGTGGAAGATTCCATTGCAGACCACAGTGCTTATCTTCTTGGTGCCATGAATGGTAGTAAGAAGAGGTATGAGGGCATTGCAGGAATGACGGATTACAAGAAGGTGGTACAGATTATCAAGGATAGTGGATATGCGACTTCCCTTACTTATGTTGAGAAACTGTGTTCCATCATCGAGAAGTGGAACCTGACGCAGTATGATGTGAAAGAGACGGATGCAGAACCGGAGAAATGGTACAGAGTCCGTAAGAGTTGGGCAGATGCTAAGAGCCAGAAGGGCGCTTATAAGGTACTCAAGAATGCAAAGGCATGTGCAGATAAGAATGAGGGATATTCTGTTTATGACTGGAATGGTAATGTGGTGTACACACCATCAAAATCATCTGAGCCGGAGCAGAAAAAGGTTTCTTATCGTGTGCGTGTCAGTATCAAGAATCTGAATATCAGAAAAGGACCTGGAACGAATTATGATAAGGTTGGAAAATATACCGATATCGGCGTGTTCACTATTGTTGCAGAAGCTGATGGCATGGGTGCAACGAAGTGGGGCAAGCTGAAAAGCGGAGTCGGATGGATTAGTTTGGATTATGCGAAAAAAATTTAAGATGTAGCGGATTGACCTGTGGGTACTGATAAGGTGCTCGCAGGTCTTTTTTTATTTCTAGAAATAACGCATCACGTGAATGGTGCAAATTGACATTTTTCGCAAGAACGAGTATAATAAATTGTATGACAATTTAACTAGTAGTTATAAGAGATGTAGAGAGGTATGCATGATAGAAGGATATACAACAGTAAAGAATATTGCAGATAAATGGGGAATATCTATACGGACAGTACAAATTATGTGTGCAGAAGGAAAAATAGAGGGTGTTACAAAATTTGGTAACGTGTGGGCTATTCCAGTAAATGCAGAAAAGCCGACAGACAACCGCGTGGTTTCTGGTGTATATAAAAATTGGCGGAAGAAAAATAATGACGAGGTGAAATAATATGGCTTTAAGGTATAGGAAAAGTATCAATCTTGGTGGCGGTTTTAGAGTGAATTTTAGTAAATCAGGCGTTGGTTATAGTTGGGGAACTAAAGGATATCGTGTAACTAAGAAGGCTGGTGGTGGAGTAAGAAAGACTTATTCTATTCCAGGAACCGGTTTGTCATGGGTTGATGACAGTAGCAGTAAGAAAAGAGGTACATCCAATAGAGGTGTTACTCCGGCACAAGCTGTGACAGTAGAAAGTCACAATCTGTTGTATCAAGCTTCTGAAACGGATGTTAATCAGCTTGTGACAGATAATTCTCAAGATTTTATTGAGGCAATAAAAAAGTATTCCAAAATCAGGAAATTATTAATTTGGAGTAGTGTTATATTTTTACTGCTTACTCCGGGTACACCATTTTTTGTCGTATTCTTTATGGCAGGAATCGCAGGGTTGATTTATTTATCTACGGCTAAAAAAATAAATGTAGAATATGAATTTGATGAATACGGAATGCGCAGAATCCAAATGATGGATCAAGCAATGGCTTCTCTTATAAATAATAACGGTGTGTGGCAAGTAAATACTATTCAGGCAAACAGTTCAACAAAAGTTAATGCAGGGGCAGCAAGAAGTGTTGAAAAGAAACCGGTTAAGTTCTTGAAAAAGAAACCTTTCTTTTTGAAGACGGATGCAACTTGCTATTATATAAAACTTCTGAATGATGAAGTGTACATCCTTCCTGATAGATTGATTGTTAAAGGCAAAAAAAGTTGGGGGTGTGTTGAATACTCAGAGATGCATATAGATGTTGGGAGTGTTGTGTTTATTGAGAGTGGAGTGACACCAAGGGATGCAGAAGTAGTGGGGCATACGTGGCAGTATGTTAATAAAAATGGTTCACCTGATAAAAGATACAGTAATAATCGACAGTTGCCAAAATGTCATTATGGAACATTGAATTTTAAATCGCCAACAGGTTTAGATGTGATACTTTACATATCCAATATAAAGAATGCACAACAATTCTCAACTGTGGTACAGAAGATGATTTCAGAAGCTGCTGAGGCTAGAGCTATTGCTGAGCAAGAGCGTAAACAGATAGAGTCAGCTCCGATAAACGAAGAAATAGTTAAATCTGAGAAACATAATGTTATCACTTCGGTTTTGCAAAAAGTTCAGGAAAAAGTGGAAAGGGAAACAAAAGAGGACGAGGAGTTAAGTGGTGAGGAATCTTTTATTCCAGATGATGCAAATTCTCAGGAAAGAATGTTGTTGGAAAACTTTAGAAATGGGCTATTAGAAAATAAATTATCGACAGCATGTAAGATTCAGCGTCTTAGCACAGGTACCGTTAATGTGGAATATAAAGGAATACTGATTGGAAGTTTTAACTTCAGAAATGGTAATTCATGGATGTGTTACCTTATGGGTAATAGTGGGAAATTTAAAAAGGTAGAAGGAACAGCAGAAGAATTGAGTGGCAAGGTAAGTAATTGGCTAAGATATATAATAAATTACTTGTAGTTCTGTTCTAAAAGGAGAAAACATGACAAACAAGGCAAAAGAATTATTGAAATTTTTATTTCCGGAATATCAAATAAAGGCATGCGTTGATGAGAGAGGGTTTATTGCAAAATCTGAAAAGCGAAATTATGCATCTGTCACATCGCAAGTCCATACACAAGGAACGATGCAACAGCAGACTGCTCCAGTGATGCAAACAGTACAAACTTCACCTCAACAAACTGCTAGAACCCCAGTGAAAAATTATACACCTTCTAAGGAAGATGTAAAAGTGGTAAATCGAGCTAATAATGCGTTTGAAAATCTGCCAGGTGAGTTGACAAAATATTGGGTTGGTTCTGATAAAGATAAGGTTGCCCTATGTAAGGCATTTCAGAGACCTTATGTTCGTGGGTTTGATAATGCAAAACCTAAGAATGCAATCTTGATACTTGGTTCAGAAAGCAGGGGTAAGGTATATGCGGTACGTTGCATTACAGAATTGTTAAAAGAGAAGAAGGTGTTTCGCTATAATCAAATAGCAAATATGGACATGGTTGATTATGCGACCGATTCATCCAATGCGTTGTTTTTAAGTGATTTATATAAATCATTAAATACCAATACAGAAAGTGTAGTATTTGAGAATATCGAGAAGGCATCTTTGACACAGCTGGATATTATTTATCAGTTGCTAACAGAGGGTGTCTATAAGTTATCAAAGCGATATATGGTAAGCAATGGTAGCTTAATGGAAGCTACAGGCGTATTGAATACAGAATTGATTTCTGAGATATCAACCAATGGAAAGTTTTTGGTTTTCACATCTACAGTATCACAGGCAAAAATTGTGTCGGTACTTGGTAATAAAATAGTGAAAGAAATTGGCGATATAATTGAGTTGGATACGATTGCAAGCAGTCAAGTGAAAGATTTAGCATACACACTCTGTGTAAATTTAGTTGCTAAGTGTAAGAAGAATCTTCGAGTGGAGATAGAATTTGATGATTTGATAATAGAAGCATTGGGAAGCAAATATAGTCCGGTTCAAGGTGTAAAAGGATTAGAAGATCATATTGATGAACACATATATGGAACTCTAGCAGAGATGAAGTTGCAAGAGATATTGTGGGATGATGAAAGTGCAAATTTAACTTACAATGACGGATATTGTGTTGTTCTTAAAGGCGGAGAAATAATAAAAACTTCGCAGTATCTGAAGAATTACAACGCAATGGAGTTGGAAGAGGCACGCAAAGAACTTGAAAAAGTTGTTGGGTTGGCAAAAGTAAAAGAGTACGTTTGGAATTTGGAAACCAATTTCAAAGTACAGAAGATGCGAGAAGGGAAAGGATTAAAAAAATCAGATGTTTCTATGCATATGATTTTTGTTGGTAATCCCGGAACAGGTAAAACTACAATCGCCCGCATTGTTGCAAAATATCTGAAAGCAATAGGTGTATTATCATCTGGGCATTTAAACGAAGTGACACGAGCAGATTTAGTTGGACAGTATGCAGGTCATACAGCTGTAAAAACGACAGATGTAATCAAGGCTGCGCTTGGCGGTGTGTTATTTATTGACGAGGCATATTCATTGTGTCGTGATAAGAATGATGCATTTGGCTTAGAAGCTATAGATGCGTTAGTAAAGGGGATGGAAGACAATAGAGATGATTTGGTTGTGATTCTTGCAGGTTATGAAGACGAAATGCAGGATTTCTTGAAAGCCAACTCTGGTCTTAAATCAAGATTTCCAAACCTTGTGCATTTTGAAGATTATACCGTTGACGAAATGTATGAAATTGCAAAAATAACAGCTTCCTATAAGGGCTATAAGCTTCATAGCAGTTGTGAAGAAGGCTTGCGTCATCAATTTGAAAAACACCAGATAAAAGGAAAAAATGACGGCGGTAATGGTAGATTAGTGAGAAATTTAATAGAAGCCGCTGTTTTAAATCAGTCAAAAAGAATTGTTAATAATGCATCAGCAGATATGGAAGAACTTATTGATTCTGATTTTGGTTTCGATCAAATCGTTGAATTTGATTTGGAAGAAAGTTTGTCCAAGATTATTGGAATGGAAGAAGTTAAAAAGTTCATACGTACTCAATATACAATGCTTCAGGCAAACAAGAGACGTAAAAATGCTAATATCAATGTTGATACAACCCAGTCTCTTAATATGATATTTGCGGGCAATCCGGGAACGGGAAAGACAACAATGGCGAGAGTTGTAGCGGAAATGTTCCACTCGATGGATATTTTGAAATCTGGTCAGTTAGTTGAAGTGGATAAAGGCGGTCTTATAGCAGAATATGTTGGACAAACAGCAAGGAAAACCGAAGAAGTTTTTAAATCCGCTTTAGGTGGTGTATTGTTTATTGATGAAGCATATGCAATTACCAATGATGGAAGTAGCTATGGACAGGAATGTATTGATACACTTGTTAAACTTATTGAAGATTATAGAGGTGAAATAGTAGTAATCCTAGCGGGCTATAGTAAAGAAATGAAGGGATTTATGAAGTCTAATTCAGGGCTTGAATCCAGATTCCCTTTGTTTGTTGAATTTGCTGATTATACAGCCGACGAATTGTATCAGATTGGTCTCAAGATGATTGATGCAAGGGGATTCCGATTAGAAGATGATGGAGTTCGTGCTTTTAGAAATGAGGTTGCAGACCAGAAACAATATGCTTCTATAAATGCGGGTAATGGTCGTATGGTTCGTAATCTAATTGATGAAATTATCAGAAGACAATCAGTGCGAGTAGTTGAGCAAGATGTACAGCAAGAAAATACTAACTTAATTATTCCGGAAGATATTCAGGGAGAGGATAAGCTGAAAAACTTTGATCTTGAGAAAGAATTAGAAGGTATAATCGGATTGAAGTCTGTTAAAGACTTTGTACGTACGCAATACAGGATGTGTCTTGCCACAGAAAAAAGAAGAAAAGCAGATCTTAAGGTTGATACAACTCAGTCATTAAATATGATATTTGCGGGTAATCCGGGTACTGGTAAAACGACGATTGCCAGAGTTGTAGCAGACATGTTTAAGTCTATGGGCATTTTGAAAAAAGGTCAGCTGGTAGAAACTGATAAGGCTGGATTAGTTGCTGAATATGTAGGACAAACTGCTAAGAAAACAGAAGAGGTATTTAAATCTGCAATTGGTGGAGTCTTGTTCATTGATGAAGCGTATTCAATAACAAATGCTGGCGGAAGTTTTGGGCAGGAATGTATTGATACATTGGTTAAACTTATTGAAGATCATAAGGGGGAAATTATAGTAATCCTTGCGGGATATAGCAAGGAAATGAGTGATTTTATGAAAGCTAATTCTGGATTAGAATCCAGATTCCCTTTAAGAATTGATTTTCCAGATTATACTTCTACAGAATTATTTGAGATAAGTAAACAGATGATTTCTGGACGTGGATTTTCTCTGGCAGAGGGTTCGGATAGATTGCTGGACGAGGAAATTATTAGATTGAAACGTCATGCAAATGCATCATCTGGAAATGGACGTATGGTGCGTAACTTTGTTGAGGAAATCATACGCCGACAAAGTTCTAGAATAGCGACATCTGATGTAGAAGAAAAAGATTTAACGTTAATAATTCCAGCTGACATCAAATCTGATGTTACCCATACAACAGCATTTGATTTAGAGAAAGAACTGTCGAAGGTAATAGGTCTGGAATCGGTTAAGAGATATATCAGAAGCCTGAATGCAAGGTTAAAGTTGCAGTCAGAAAGAAAAAAAGCCGGCTTAAAAACGGATACAACACAAACTATGCATATGATATTTGCAGGTAATCCGGGTACCGGAAAGACAATGATGGCTAGAACAGTAGCAGATGTTCTGTACAATATGAATGTTATTCAGACCAACAAGCTGATTGAGACAGACAGGTCAGGTCTTGTTGCGGGATACGTTGGACAAACTGCAATAAAAACTAAGGGTGTAATTGAAACTGCTTTGGGTGGAGTCTTGTTTATTGATGAAGCTTATGCACTTGCGCAGGGCGGAGAAAATGATTTTGGGCAAGAAGCTATAGATACTCTTGTAAAAATGATGGATGATAACAGAGAAAGATTAGTTGTTATTCTTGCAGGGTATAGCGACGATATGCAGCGATTCCTAGACTCAAATGCTGGATTGCAATCAAGATTTGCCAATATCATTGAATTTCCAGATTATACAACGAATGAACTTCTGCAAATTGCAGATGGATTATATTCGGAACAGGGTTATGTTCTAAGTGATAAAGCTAAGTCGGCTCTTAGAGACAAGATTGATATTGCTAAAATGGATAAACAGTTTGGAAATGGTCGTTATGTGCGTAACGTTTTTGAACGTTCCTTAAATAACCAGGCATTGAGATTGAGTAGTGTAACGGAATTAACCAGAGAAGATTTGACTGTTATCACTGAAGCAGATATAAAGGAGGCATAGGAAAATGAAGAATAAAATAGCGAATTTATTTGCAGTCTTATGGTTCTTTGGTGTAGTTATATGGACGCTGCTTCTGATGGTTTTCGTGATATTGGGGATTATCTTTGGCGATATTGTCGTTATGTTAAAAACTGGTTTTTCATCATCTACTATTGGCTTTGTATTTCTCTTTTTAACTGGACTAGTATTTGGAATTACGGGGTGGGTACCGGCATTCAGAAGATGTTATTATAAATTGCCTTGGCTTTATCCATTAAGCATGATGTTGACAATGGATCTTTTGATTATTTCTATTGCAGAGGCAATATTAGCAAAAGGATTTCAAGTGATTAGCGCACCTAGACATATGGCAACGATTATTATTATGATACTTCAGGTGATAATCTGCCGTGCTGTGATGTGTGTATACCTAAAGAAGAATCCGATGATTCTCCACAAGTATGATAGAGTAGAATAGGGGTGTTGCAATGAAAGAAATAAGAGAAGAATCAAAGACTACAGCTGGCATGAATGTGCCACAAGGAGATGCATCCAATCAATATGTTCCATTAGAAGACCAAAGGGAGTATATTCCGAACATTAACCAGCAAGGTGGCGGAAATGTAAAAAAAGAGCAATCAGCTTTTACAAAAAGGATAAAGAAAAGTGCTTGGCTGGTATTTGCTGTAGGTGTTATTTCCATGATTATTTATAGCATGGGAGCAACAAGTTCGTCCGTTGATACAAGTGATGAAGCTGCAAATGCATTGGAAAGTCATGTTTCAACTTCATTGGCAGCAGGAACTAAATTACTTGCTTCCGATGATAATTATATCGGCGGGGATATGACAATCACCCATGATTCAGATGATGAAGAAACTACACTTTATGTGTGGGATTATGCAGCAGAGGACGGAGATTATGTACAGGTTGTTGTGAATGGAACACCATTAGGTGATCCTTTTATGATTACAAACACTCCAGCTACATTTACGGTTCCTACAGTTGGTGAAGTGGAAGTTATTGGAACAAGAGATGGTGGCGGTGGAATCACTTATGCGGTGTATTATGAAATGAATCACACTACATACTTTAATGGCGTAGATGAAAATGGAAGTAATATATATACGCTAATAAGAGAATAAGATATAAAAAATAGAGAAAACGTACAATGCGACGATTTCTCTATTTTTTATTTTGAGGTTTAAATTCGTATCATTTCCTTTGCCTGTAACATAGAAGGAGAGAACTCCTTACTATGTTATGGAGGTACTGGCTATGGTTTCGGAAGAAGTTGTAGAAAAGTATGACAGGGAAATGGATAGATAATATGAAG
>NZ_BAAHSG010000045.1:0-50481 GCF_054660775.1 Allocoprococcus similis | reverse complement strand
TTTCATAGGAAGTTCCTTCGGAATTTCCTATGAAATAAAAAGAGAGTTACCCTCTTACAAATCTTCAAATTTGCAAAAGAATAACTCTCCTGTTTTGCCCATGGATCTATGCCATTGCAAGCACACCATACCCGGCCATTCCAAGCACTGCCGCAAGTGTGATCACCTTCGGTACCGACCAGTTCCGCTTCAAGATCAGATAAAACATCACAATTCCGATCCCGCATCCAAACCAGTCAATCCGCGCATTCGGGAAATAATTTTCCTGCATCAGATTCAGGATCACCGCAAGAATCATCGCGATACAGATTGGCTTGATCACATCCAGCATACAGCTCATAATGTCATTCCCACGGAACTTTGCAAAACACACCGCCACACCAAGCGTCAGCGTATACGCAGGCATCAGCACACCCATAACAGACGCAATTCCGCCAAGCACACCTGCCGTCTGCATCCCGGCAAAGGTTGCGCAGTTGATTCCAAGTGGTCCCGGTGTCATTTCCGCAATGGCGATCAGGTTGGTCAGATCCTCCGCCGTCATCCACTGGTTCACTTTCATCTCCTGCATGATAACCGGGATCATCGACATCCCGCCAAAGCTGGTAAACCCAATTTTCATAAATGCCGCAAACAGTCTGAGATAAATCATGCCATCTGTCCTCCCTTCGCCTTTTTCACCGCTCTTACCGAAAGTGCCAATATGATTCCAGCCACGATCATCAGCACATTACTGATGTCCGTGAAGACACACAGCACCAATGCCACCGCACAGATTGGAACTGCCATCTTCTTTCGGAATGCTTCCTTTCCAAGGGACAATGCCGCACTTCCCATGATCGGGACCACCGCGCAACGGATTCCCCGAAGGGCTGCATAGCACCAGACATTGCTTTTCAGCACCTTGTAAAATGCAGTCACAAACGACAGGATCAGCACCGCCGGACAGGTCATTCCAAGTACCGCACAGACTCCACCGAACCAGCCGCCTACATAATAACCGAACAGCATACTGATATTGGTGATCATAATTCCGGGAACTGACTTTCCAACCGCAACCATATCCAGCAGTTCTTCCTTTGTGATCAATTTCTTTTTATCGACAAACTCCTGCTCCATCTGCGCCAGAATGCTCCATCCTCCGCCAAATGTAAAGCAGCCTATCTTAAAGAAAAACGCAAACAGCATCAGTCCATTTTTTATTTTCTCTTTTTTCATCCGTTCCTCCTCCTGCCCTTTACTTTATCATCTCTATTGACATTTGTGAAATATATGTTTTATTATTAAAAATATAGTTTTAACCTATAGAGGAGTTTTATGAACTGGAATCAGCTGCAATATGTCATCACCATTGCCGAAGAAAAAAGTATCACCAAAGCGGCTCAGAAGCTTTATATCTCACAGCCATCCCTTTCCTTAAGCATTCAGGCTCTGGAAAAGGAAACCGGAGTCCCTCTTTTTGAGAGGAGCCGTGGCGAGATGAAGCTTACCTATGCCGGCTCCCTGTTCTACGAATGGGCGGTTTCTACCCTTCATTCTCATACCCAGCTGGAGTGGAAGCTTGGCGATATTGCCTCCGGTTCACGAAAACTGATCCGTCTGGGTCTCAGTCCCCACCGGAGTGAGCGGCTTCTCGTGCCGGTTCTGGAGCGCTTTTATTCCATGTATGAGAACTGTGATATTCAGATCATTGAACAGCCAACTTATATCCTGCGACAAATGCTGGAAGCAGATCAGCTGGATCTGATCCTGGATATCTCCAGCCCGGATACGATTAACTTTGAAAGCGAGCTGCTGGTGAAGGAAAGTTTTGTCCTGGCAATCCCGGATTCGCTGTGTCCATTTTCTGATCCGCCAGCGCACCTGTCTTCTTCTGCTACTCTGGTTTCAGACAGCCAGGCAGAATCTGTATCCGAGACCAGTAACCGGAATTTTTTCAGAAACATTGTGAAATCCAAAAAAGAGGATGGCATTTCTGCCACTCCTCAGATTCATCTTCCTGCGCTATCTGCAGTTCCATTTATTCTGCTTTCAGAGGATCACGATCTCGAAAAGATCAGCCGCAAGATCTGCGAGACTGCCGCTTTCCATCCGAATATACGCTGCATCTGCACCAGCAGTAATACTGCCTTTTCTCTTGCAAGACGCGGAATGGGGATTGCCTTTCTTCCTGAAATTTATGCACGGACTACTTCCTTTCCGGACATTCATTTCTTTACCCCGGATCACTTTCATGACACCAGGGACATCTGTGCCGTCTACCGGAAAAACATTTATCATCATGCACAGTTTCAGGCGCTTCTTGCTCTCCTCCGCGAAATCGTCCCGGCAATCTACAGGGCAGCTTAGTCTGCCCTGATCCGCACCTTAATTCTCTTCTTTTCTGCCCCTTACTCTACATTTTTCAGTGCCTCACCCATCGGCACATGTTTAATCCTTCGATATTCTAAAATTGCCACAACTGCATAGGTTCCGATTCCGATCAGGAACATTTCCACATAGATCTTCGGATCGATCCAAAGTGCGATCCAGCCGGAAATACTGGTCAGCATCATTTCCCGGAACAGCACATTCATAACTGCTTTCTCAATCGGCAGGCTGAGAAGCAGACAGATGATCACCACGATCGTTGTCGACCAGATATAAAGCCTGCTGATCTCTCCATTGGTATATCCCAGGATCTTCGTCATGGAAATAGCCTGTGCATTTTTCTCAATAATGATCTTGGATAACAGATAGATCACAACCATATAAATACCGATTGCAAAAGCATTGACCATCCCCATCATATTTCCCATAGATACATCCAGCTGTCTCGAAATCTTTGTCAGTGCTTCCAGATCAAGCACCGAACCGATGTATTTCCCGTCAATATCCTTGATCTTCGAATTGGAAAAATATCCACTGAAATAATCGTTTCCCAGATCAAAGGTATCATTCAACTGCTCCTGTGGCATAAAGACACAGATTCCACCGCTGTATTTGTAGATTCCTTTAACCTCGAATGTATACTTTGTCTTTTCATATTTTTCTTTCAACGTGATCGAGTCTCCCGACTTCAACAGAAACTTCTCTGCATAGGCACTGGAAATATAGACACCGTCACCGTCCTCCAGATCTGCATCGATATATTTACTGTCCGGTTTGATTCCATACAGGATCACTTCATCTGTCTTATATTTGCTTGGCAATGTTTCCAATGAGTAAGCGCTGAACGCTTCCGCATCTTCATTTTCCGTCTTTGTTCCATAAGAGAACTGTAAAAGCTCCAGCATACTGTCCAGTTTGTTTCCGCTCATCGCACTTACCGGAACCTCCAGCATATACTGGTATTTTGCAAGCATATTGCTCTGGATATCCTGCTGATAATGCGAAAGTACTGACGGCAGCAAAAGTCCAAAGAACAAAAGCAGATTCGCAAATATAATTCCAATAAAAAGTACGATGTAATTGCTCATATTCTGGAAAATCACACGCAGTCGGAACCGATGGAAGATTCCAAGCTTCGGACTTAGCCGGACTGCTCTTTTCCGCCTGCTTCCAGAAAGATCTCTTCTCAGGAATTTCAGCGGTGAAAGCCTCAGCTTGTAGCGAAGGATTCCATAGTTGACTACCAGCATGATCAACACCGGAACCACCGTTGTCATCCAGAAAGCATCTGCATTCCACACCGTCACATAGGTCGGCAGACTATAGCTTCCATAATACATCCCCGCACATACATTTTTCAGTGCTGTATAGCCCAGAATATTTCCGACCACCGCACCGATCAGCGTAACGATCACCGGAAGCGCCATGTAATGTCCGATCAGTTCTTTTCTTGTATACCCGGAAGCCCGCAGAGTTCCGATCACGCCTGCTTCTTTACGGATCGTATTGCTGATCGTGATTCCAAATACAAACGCCATGATCACAATGATCATATAGAGGAGCATTGTCATCATGGCACGGTCACTACCCATATCATCACCGGTAAATGTAATTGCCTGGTTCAGATACTGTGGCACAAATGACTCCAGAGTGACTTCTTCCCCTAGTGCTTCCATCAGATCTTCCGACATCTTTTTTTCCTGTTTTTCATTTTTCGGTGCTTTGTCATACACCCAGGAATAGCTGTACTGAAGCTTCTCCTGATCCAGGGATTCAAACTCTTCCGGCGTAACAACTGATACTCCAAATTTGACTGCATCAAACATACTGTCATTGTTGTTCTGAAACAGACAGCTATAATCAGAAAGTGCTACAAATCCAGTTACTTTCCATTCTTTTGAGCCACTTTTCAGTGTATCTCCAACAGAAATGCCGTTGTTATCCGCATACATACGGTCAATAGCCATCTCTCCGGCTTTTTCAGGAAACTTTCCTTCCATCAGGCACACCAGGTTGACCTCTTCCCGGTTTTTGAAAATACGCATGGTACTTCCATTGTCCAGAGCCTCTTCCAGATAAAAATTCTCATACAGTGTTACACCATTTTTCTCAATGTTCTCCCTCTGTGACTTCGTGATTTTCTTCTTTACCCGGAAATTTCCATCTTCGATTTTGTACTTTTCAAAGCCTTCATTATATGCTTTCAGCATACTTCCATCTGCAACCAGAAAACCAGATACAAATCCGATCGTTGCGATCATAAGAATCAGCACCACCAGATATTTTCCAGTCTCACTTTTCAATTCCCGTGGAAGTCTTTTTCTTAAAGGACTCTTCATAACATGCGTCCTCCTTACCATTCCAGCTCACTTGCTGATAGCTTGTGTTCATTACAATAATTTTTGCGGATCATACCGTCACGAAGCTTTACTACCCGGTCCGCCATATCCTTGATCGCATCATTATGTGTAACCATCACGATCGTATTTCCATATTTCTGGTTGACGGTCTCGATCAGCTTCAGGATTTCCTTAGAAGTATTATAATCCAGCGCACCTGTCGGTTCATCACAGAGCAGAATATCCGGATTTTTCACGATTGCACGCCCGATTGCTGTCCTCTGCTGCTGTCCTCCGGAAAGCTGGTTTGGCAGCTTGTTCTGATGCTCATAAATTCCCAGTGTGTGCATCAGCTCATCCACATCCAGCGGACGGTCACTCAAATAAGCACCAACCTCAATATTTTCCCTGAGGGTCAGGTTCGGAATCAGATTGTACATCTGGAAAATGTAACCCAAATGCTTTCTCCGGTACAATGACAGCTTCTTCTCTGTCATATCCTCCAGCTGTTCTCCGTCAATCGTAATACTTCCTTCATCTGCCCCGTCAATGCCGCCTATAATATTCAGAAGAGTCGATTTTCCGGAACCGGATGGTCCCAGAAGCACACAAAATTCTCCTCTTTCAATTTCCAGATCAAGTCCTTTCAGAACATTTACCCGGCTGTCGCCTGTTCCAAACGATTTTTTGATCCCTTTAATCTCTAAAAACATTCCTCTACTCCTTCCTTTAGTTACTTGCATCGTAGTAATGTTATATTTCATACACTTATGTTAGTTTAAGCTTACTTTTTTGTCAATATTTTAATTGGTATTTTTTCAAAAAGATATTGACAAATGGAAGGAAAATTTTTAAAATAATTATCTGTGTAATTTTATACCAAAATCTTTGTGGATTTTTCTGGATATCAAAATAGATGTCTACTTTTCGCCACATAACTTGTTGCAGACAGCGGCAGTTATGTGGCTTTTTATGTATCGGGTTTCTGCCCTTTTTTACAGATTTTGTACCTTATGCTTTATATTTATCAGGAGGAATGTTTATGAACCAGACTTTCATGAAAGAAAAACCGATTCTGCCGCTTCTGCTTTCCATGGCTCTGCCAATGGTGATCTCAATGATGGTCAACTCTCTTTATAATATTGTTGACAGCTATTTTGTCGCAAGAATCAGCGAAGAAGCCATGACTGCGCTGTCTTTGGTCTACCCGATCCAGAATTTTATCACCTCGGTCGGTGTCGGCTTCGGAATTGGGATTAATGCTGCCATTGCCTTTTTCCTTGGCGCCCAGGATCAGAAAAAAGCGGATGCAGCTGCCACACAGGGACTTTTTCTCTCTGTCATCCACGGTATCGTTCTTACCGTAGTCACAATTGCCGTAATGCCGCTATTTTTACAGATTTTTACAAAAAACGTGACCGTTATTCAGATGGGAAATGCCTACTCCCAGATCGCATTTGGATTTTCCATTGTAATCTCTCTTGAAATTACCTGGGAAAAAATTTTCCAGGCAGTCGGACGGATGCGCGTGTCCATGATCTGCATGATGAGCGGATGTATTTTCAATATCGTACTGGATCCACTTCTGATCTTCGGAATCGGACCGTTCCCGAAAATGGGAATTGAAGGGGCCGCACTTGCAACCGGTCTTGGTCAGGTTGTCACACTGGTACTGTACCTTGCCTTTTATTTTACCAGACCTCTTCCGGTGAAGATTCATAGAAGCTGCCACGTAGACCGTGCCATGGCCGGACGGCTTTACGCGGTCGGAATCCCTGCCACTTTGAATATGGCACTTCCATCCCTGCTTATCACCGCACTGAATGGGATCCTTGCCGCCTACTCCCAGGTTTACGTGGTGGTGCTCGGAATCTATTACAAGCTGCAGACCTTCCTGTATCTTCCGGCAAACGGGATTATTCAGGGAATGCGTCCGCTGATCGGATACAACTACGGAGCCGGAGAAACAAAACGTGTCCATAAGCTGTTTGCCGATACCCTTTACCTTAGTCTTGGGATCATGCTCTTTGGCACAATCTTCTGCCAGCTTTTCCCGGATTCACTGATTGCACTGTTCAGTTCCAATCCGGAAACTATTCAGGCAGGAGGAATTGCACTTCGGATCATCAGCCTCGGATTTTTAGTTTCTTCCGTGTCCATCACCAGCTCCGGTGCGCTGGAGGGGCTTGGAAAAGGAAGACCTTCCCTTGTCATCTCACTGTGCCGATTTACTGTCATTATTATTCCGGCAGCCTTTATCTTAAGCCGCTTTTTGGGAGCTTCCGGCGTCTGGTATGCCTTTGGAATCACCGAATTTGCGACCGCAGTGATTGCTTATCTGACTTACCGACGGGCGACTGCGCAACACTAGGAGTATCCTTGCAAAAGAAATTTAGCTGAATTTTCTGTACAATAAAAACCGTAAATCCGAAATTGCAGATAGGTACTTTCTTCCAGTACACACCTGCAAATCCTTCGGATTTACGGTTTTTTATTTTCTCTTTATCTTACTTTTCCAGCTTCGCTCTGCCTTTTTATTCGCAGACTATTCTGCTTCGCCGATAATATGTCTTGCAACATAAACACCACTTGCAGATGCATGGGACAGAGAATGTGTAACTCCACTTCCGTCACCGATCACATACAGTCCCTTGTGGCAGCTTTCCAGATTCTTGTCAATCTCTACTTCCATGTTATAGAATTTTACTTCCACACCATAAAGAAGGGTATCATCATTTGCAGTACCCGGTGCTACTTTGTCAAGCGCATAGATCATCTCAATGATTCCATCCATGATTCGTTTCGGAAGAACAAGACTTAAGTCACCCGGTGTTGCGGATAAGGTTGGTGTTACCAGACCTTCTTCAATACGCTTTTCGGTACTTCTTCTTCCACGTACCAGATCACCAAAACGCTGTACGATCACACCGCCGCCAAGCATGTTGGAGAGTCTTGCGATACTTTCACCATATCCGTTACTGTCCTTAAATGGCTCAGAGAAATGCTTTGCAACCAGAAGGGCAAAGTTGGTGTTATCTGTCTTTTTCTCATTTCCTTCATAGCTGTGTCCGTTTACTGTGATGATTCCGTTGGTATTTTCATTTACCACAATACCGTTCGGGTTCATACAGAAGGTACGCACATTGTCCTCAAATTTTTCTGTACGGTATACGATCTTGCTCTCGTAAAGCTCATCTGTCAGGTGTGAGAAAATAACCGCCGGAAGTTCTACGCGGACACCGATGTCCACACGGTTGGACTTGGTCGGGATTGCAAGATCTTCGCAGACTTTTTCCATCCATTTACTTCCACTTCTTCCAACGGAAACGATACATTTCTCACATTCGTAAGAATTTTTTTCACATACGATACGGTATCCACCGTCGATGATCTCAATCGTCTCAACCGGTGTATCAAAGAAGAAGTCCATCTTATCCTTCATCTGATCATAAAGATTCTGAAGAACGACGTAATTGATATCTGTTCCCAAATGACGTACAGATGCATCCAGAAGATTCAGCTTGTTCTGAAGACAAAGCTTTTTAAATTTTGTTCCGGCTGTGGAGTACAGTTTTGTACCTTCTCCACCATTTTCCATATTGATCTCATCGACGTACTTCATCAGCTCAACAGCCTGTTTTTTACCGATATACTCAAATAAGGTTCCGCCGAAATCATTGGTGATATTGTATTTTCCATCTGAAAATGCACCGGCTCCGCCAAATCCGCACATGATCGAACAGCGTTTGCAGTTGATACAGCTCTTTACTTTTTCGCCATCAATCGGACATTTTCTCTTTTCCAGCGGATAACCTTCTTCAAATACTGCAATCTTGCAGTCTGGTTTCTTTTTCATCAACTCATAAGCAGCAAAAATTCCGCCTGGTCCGGCACCGATAATAATTACATCATACTTCATCCGTGTATCTCTCCTTTTATTTGCATGATAAAATATAATTTTCACTAAATTGCCTGTGCCATAAATATAGACTGTAATGTATGTGCAATTCTATATTATGTCACATAATAAAACTGCCGCATATCTGTCTGTATCCAGATGATTCTGCACGGCAGTTGTTCTTCTTTTGCACAACCTTTCATATTTTAAGAGAAATCTTGCATTTCGTCAAGGTGTTTCTTTCTTTTTTTATATGAATTTTGCATGAATTTATTTTGTTTTTTTATATAGATTTTGTGATATTTTTCATTATCCAGTTTTTATATTTGCACTGTCAAAAATCTTTCTGTTTCTATATTGCTGTTTCTGCTACCCTTTTCGTTTTCTGGCGGATTTACAGCTTCACGATGGTCGGCTCATGTTCCATCGCCGGAATGATCTTCTCAATCAGATCTTTTGTCCTAAGTCTGAGACTTGATGTATTGATGCATGGATGGCATCCGATATATTCTCCCTCAAGCACCTCTTCATCGATCAGAAGCCGTACCATCCTGTCCTTATCATTCATAAGACCAAGCACACTTAAAGATCCCGGCGTAATGTCCAGATATTTTTCCATATACTCTGCTTTTGCAAAAGAGAGTCTGGACGAACCGATCTGCGCTGACAAATCTTTTGTCTTAAACACCTTATTTCCCGGAAGCATCAGTAAATAAAACTGTGTCTCCTGTCGGTTGCATAAAAGCAGATTCTTGCAGATCGTCGCCTCCAGCGTCCGGTCGATTTCCTCGCATGCCTCCATTGTCATTGCGGCTTCATGGTCGATTCTCTGGTAAGATACACCTAGTGAATCCAAGAAATCGTACACTCGGATCTCCTTGTCCAGTCTGTCTTGTGTGTTTGTAGGTCTTCCGTTTAGTAATTCCATGTAGTTCTCCTCCGTCCTAGACTTTATTCTTTTTAAACATTTCATTCTCTGCATACTTGTATAGCAAATGTTCATCGCGGTGTAAGATTTTTCCAAACAGCTCTATCTCTTCATCAGAATATCCTTCTCGTTCTGTCCATTTATGATCAGGTAATTCACATCTTGCTGAATCAAATCCGTTTTCTGTTGGACGCTCAAAATTAACTATAATTTTTTTCATTCCATCTTTTTCAATAATCTGAGAGTGAACAATTTCTGTTTCATCTGCAAGTATCATGTACGGATACATCATAACATTCCACCTCGTTCCAACCTGAATTTCCTTCTCCCCCAACAAGCTAATTATATCATAAGTCCTCTTATATCAAATATTTTTCTATCAGATTCTCTATTATCTTTGAATTCAATACATTTTGTTCTGTCTCAAAAGTTATAATCAACCGATCGCCTGGATATATATGATTTATTTGATACAATTCTATTTTTCGCACAGCTGCTCTTGCGTAATCCTGTTTATCCATCATTCCTTCATGTTCCCAATATATTTCCCGGTAAGTCTTTCTTGACAAAAATGTAAAATCCGGATACACGGTACCATACCCTTTCAGATGAAGTGGCTTTTCATATTTGTAAAGAATATTCTTTCTATAAAAATAATCTGCTAATATCTTCTCTGACTTTGATCTGACACGTTCTCCCTTCTCAGTAAGAATTAATGGTGTTCCCTCCTTAAACTCTTTCCCCTGATATTCTTCTTCATACCATTTTGTAAGCAGCTGATCCCATGTTGGTTCTATCGGTGTTACCAGTAATTGTCTTGCTTTATTCATAGACGTATAAATTTTCTCAATCTCATCATCTGAATAATTTTTTGTTATTCTCTTTATTTGTTTAAGCCTTGCTTCTCCCTTTTTTACCACTGCCTTATTATAACCTTTTTGCGCCAGGCGCTTTGGCAATTCTTTATTATCTCTTGGAATGTAGACTCCTTTGTTATCATCTATACATTGATAATAGCGCGGCTTATTTTTATCTATTGAAATTCTGAGGTGTCCTTCTGGTACTGTTGTATTCAAATCAGCTTTAGCTTGCGTAACAACTTTCTCCAAATGTTCCTGCATCTGAAGAAGCATGTTTTCTAATTCATACATATATATAAACATTTCTCCTTTGCTTTTCTATTTTTCAAATCCTAATCAATTCATTTCGAGAATTTTCTTGATTTGTTTCGAATTTTGAAAATTATAATCAACTCATTCCTATAATCTTCTTGATTTGTTTCGAGTTTTGTCAATTACAATCAACTCATTTCTATAATCTTCTTGATTTGTTTTGAGTTTTGTCAATTACAATCAACTCATTTCTGTAATCTTCTTGATTTTCTTTGGGTTTTTGAAAATACAATCAATTTATTTACGGCATCTTCTTGATTTATTTTCATTTTTCCGGTATGCAATCAATCTATTTCTGAAATTTTCTTGATTTATTTTCATTTTCAGGAATTATAATCAATCCATTTCTGGAAACTTCTTGATTTATTTTCATTTTTTTGGAATTATAATCAACCTATTTAATTAGACTGTCTTGATTTGTTTTAGCTTGTAATAATTTGCAATCAATTTACTCTTTGCAAAAATGATTTGATAAAAGATTTTTTGATTTGGTGGATTCAGTGTATCATATATATTCTGAAAAGAACAGTATAATTTTCATTTTAATCATAATTTAATATTTCTAATCTATAACTAGATAAAATAAGAGGGCGTGTAAAAAAACTTTCGTTTTTTCACACGCCCTCTTATTATTTATTTCTTGCTATACGCAATATGCTTATTTCGCATTCTTCTGTGCGATAGCAGCCTGAGCAGCAGCCAGACGAGCGATCGGTACACGGAATGGTGAGCAAGATACATAATCAAGACCAATGCTGTTGCAGAATTCTACAGAGCTTGGATCTCCACCATGTTCTCCACAGATACCAACGTGAAGTGACGGATTAACCGGTTTTCCGAGTTCGATAGCCATCTTCATAAGTTTACCAACACCTGTCTGGTCAAGTTTAGCAAATGGATCGTTCTCGAAGATCTTAGCGTCATAGTAAGCGTCAAGGAACTTACCAGCATCATCACGTGAGAATCCGTATGTCATCTGTGTAAGGTCGTTTGTACCGAAGCAGAAGAAGTCAGCTTCTTTTGCGATGTCATCAGCTGTAAGAGCAGCTCTAGGAATTTCGATCATTGTACCAACTTCGTACTCAAGGTCGCTTCCTGCAGCAGCGATTTCAGCGTCAGCTGTTTCTACTACAAACTTCTTAACATATTTAAGCTCTTTGATATCACCAACCAGCGGGATCATGATTTCCGGTTTAACATTCCAATCCGGATGAGCTTTCTTAACATTGATAGCAGCACGGATAACTGCGCTTGTCTGCATCTTAGCGATTTCCGGATAAGTTACAGCAAGACGGCATCCACGATGTCCCATCATTGGGTTGAATTCGTGCAGAGAGCTGATGATTGCTTTAATCTGGTCAACAGATTTGCCCTGAGCATCAGCAAGTTTCTTGATATCTTCTTCTTCTGTTGGAACGAATTCATGAAGCGGTGGATCAAGGAAACGGATAGTAACCGGATTTCCTTCCAGTGCTTCGTAAAGTTTTTCGAAGTCTCCCTGCTGTTCCGGAAGGATCTTAGCAAGTGCAGCTTCTCTTT
The DNA here is from genome assembly GCF_054660775.1 of Allocoprococcus similis. Taxonomy (NCBI): domain Bacteria; kingdom Bacillati; phylum Bacillota; class Clostridia; order Lachnospirales; family Lachnospiraceae; genus Allocoprococcus; species Allocoprococcus similis. Next base: position 38,235 of record NZ_BAAHSG010000045.1, on the reverse strand, counting down.
CTTCTACTGTTTCAGAGCAGATCATTTCACGGAATGCATCAATTCTGTTGCCTTCGAAGAACATATGCTCTGTACGGCAAAGTCCGATACCTTCAGCACCAAGTTCACGAGCTTTCTTAGCATCAGATGGTGTATCAGCATTTGTACGAACTTTCATAGTTCTGTACTTGTCAGCCCATCCCATGATTCTTCCGAATTCACCTGCGATTGTAGCATCTACAGTCGGGATGATTCCGTCATAGATATTACCTGTTGATCCATCAAGAGAGATTGCATCTCCTTCATGGAATTCTTTTCCACCAAGTGTGAATTTCTTGTTTTCTTCATCCATGTTGATGTCACCACAGCCAGATACACAGCATGTTCCCATACCACGTGCAACTACGGCTGCGTGTGATGTCATACCACCACGTACTGTCAGGATACCCTGAGCAGACTTCATACCAGTGATATCTTCCGGTGATGTCTCAAGACGTACAAGAACAACTTTTTCTCCTCTTGCAGCCCATTCTACAGCATCATCAGCTGTGAAGACGATCTTACCGCAAGCAGCTCCTGGAGATGCTCCAAGTGCTTTAGCCATCGGTACAGCGGCTTTCAGTGCAGCTGCATCGAACTGTGGATGAAGCAGTGTATCAAGGTTACGAGGATCGATCATAGCAACTGCTTCTTCTTCGGTTCTCATTCCTTCATCAACGAGATCACAAGCGATCTTAAGAGCAGCCTGAGCTGTTCTCTTACCATTACGTGTCTGAAGCATGTACAGTTTACCATGTTCTACAGTAAACTCCATATCCTGCATATCTCTGTAGTGTGTTTCCAGAGTCTTGCATACTTCTTTGAACTGTTTGAATGCTTCTGGGAATTTCTGTTCCATTTCTGAAATGTGCATTGGTGTACGAACACCGGCAACTACGTCTTCTCCCTGTGCATTTGTAAGGAATTCTCCGAACAGTCCGTTATTTCCTGTAGCCGGGTCACGGGTAAATGCAACACCTGTACCACAGTCATCACCCATGTTACCAAATGCCATCATCTGTACGTTAACAGCTGTTCCCCATGAATACGGGATATCGTTGTCACGACGGTATACATTTGCTCTCGGGTTGTCCCATGAACGGAATACGGCTTTGATAGCTCCCATTAACTGTTCCTTTGGATCTGTTGGGAAATCAGCACCGATTTTTTCTTTATATTCAGCTTTGAACTGGTTAGCTAATTCGTGAAGATCTTCTGCTGTAAGTTCAACGTCCTGTTTAACGCCTCTTTCAGCTTTCATCTTGTCGATCAGTTCTTCGAAGTACTTTTTACCTACTTCCATAACTACATCTGAGTACATCTGAATAAATCTTCTGTAGCAGTCCCAAGCCCAACGTGGATTGCCTGATTTTTCAGCAAGTACGTTAACAACGTCTTCATTAAGACCAAGGTTCAGGATTGTATCCATCATACCAGGCATAGATGCTCTTGCACCAGAACGAACGGAAACAAGAAGTGGATTCTCTTTATCACCGAATTTCTTTCCTGTGATTCCTTCCATCTTTGTAATAGCTTCCATGATCTGAGCCATGATTTCTTCATTGATCTGTCTTCCGTCCTCATAATACTGAGTACAAGCTTCTGTTGTGATTGTGAAGCCCTGTGGCACTGGAAGACCTAAGTTTGTCATTTCAGCAAGGTTAGCGCCTTTTCCACCAAGCAGGTTTCTCATATCGGCATTACCTTCTGTAAACATGTAAACCCATTTTGTTGCCATTTTACAATTCCTCCTCGTTATTGGTAATTGATATATATAAAACTTGAAAATCACAGTCAGACTGGTAACTGTCTGCTCTTTTCATATCTTATATCGCCCTTAAAAAACGGATTTTACCGCACTAATATTGTAAATGTTTTAACTGTGATAGTCAACCCTTATGTACTTTTTTTCGTACAAAAAAGTGAATTTATAGAAGAGTTCAATTTCTTCAAGTGATTTTTTCTATAAAGAAAATCTCCGTGATAAAATTTCTTTTATATACTAAAAATTTTGTTATTATCAAAAAAGAACTCAGGCAAAACCGGACCGTATCCTTTGTTTTGCTTGAGTTCTTTTCATCTCTTACATATTCAGAAGGAATGCTCTGTATCCCTTTACTGCTTCATACACATCAGCTTTGCTGCTGACCTCATAAGGTGCATGCATGGAAAGTACAGCAACACCGCTGTCGATCACTTCCATACCATAATTTGCCATAATATATGCGATGGTTCCGCCGCCGCCTACATCGACTTTACCAAGTTCTGCGAACTGGTAAGTAACACCTGCATCATCCATTACCTTGCGCAGTTTTGCAAGATATTCTGCATTTGCATCATTGGATCCGCTCTTTCCGCGGCTTCCTGTAAACTTGTTGAATGCAAGTCCCTTCGTAAAGAATGCGGCACTTCTCTTTTCAAATGCCTCTGCAAACATCGGATCATAAGCAGCACTTACGTCAGAAGAAAGCATTCTTGAATTAGCAAGTGCACGGCGTACCTTCAGTTCAGATTCACCTTCTGTAAGTGCAACAAGCTCTGCAACTGTATTTTCAAAGAAACGAGAATGCATTCCAGTTGCTCCGACGCTTCCGATCTCTTCTTTATCTACTAACAGACAGCATCCTGTACGCTTTGCATTTTCCACATCCAGCATAGCGAACAGAGAAGTAAATGCACAGACTCTGTCATCCTGTCCATAAGAAAGAATCATGCTGCGGTCAAATCCACAGTCTCTTGCCTTTCCGGCCGGAACAATTTCCAGTTCAGCCGATGCAAAATCATCTTCTTCGATTCCATAGTTCTCTTTTAAAATATGAAGTACGTTAGCCTTGATCGTTTCTTTTTCTTCTTCATCAAGTCCCTCCGCTTTATCAAGCGGACTGTTTCCAATCAGAAGATCCAGTTTTTCTCCTTCGATCACTTCACTTGCTTTCTTTGTCATCTGGTTTGCTGCAAGATGAACAAGAAGGTCTGTAATAACAAATACCGGATCAGACTCTTTTTCCCCAATGCTGATCTCCTCTACGCTTCCATCTTTTTTCGCAACAACACCATGAAGTGCCATCGGTCCTGTTACCCACTGGTATTTTTTGATTCCGCCATAGTAATGTGTATCCAGATAAGCCATTCCTTCACTTTCATATAATGGATTCTGTTTTACATCAATACGTGGTGAATCAATATGAGCTCCAAGGATATTCATACCGTTTGAAAGCGGCTCTTCGCCCATACGGAACATGGCAAGCATTTTTTCCATGCATACCGCATATACTTTATCTCCTGCTTTCAGGCTCTTTCCTTCTTTCAGAACATCTTTGATATCCTGATATCCTGCTTCCTTCGCCATCTCAACCGCAAGCTTTACACATTCTCGCTCTGTCTTTCCGGCATCCAGGCAGGCTTTGTACTTTTCATTGATTTCGTGAAGTTCTTTTTTGGCAGCTTCATCATAAGAGCTCCAGAGATTCTTTTTTTCTTCCATTTCTATACCTCTCTTCAATTCAGTTGGGATTCCCCACAATACTTTCAGTATAATCCTCTACCGATAATAAGTCAATTATTACCCTTTAACTTTACAAGCATTTCCGTCATCGTTTCCTTCAAAACTGGATGCCGTTTATGCGGTGCGATCTCACACATTGGTCCAAGCACAAATTCCCTGTTCTGCATATCGATATGTGGTACACATAAATCATCCTCTTCAATGATCTGATCCCCATAGAAAATGATGTCCAGATCCAGTGTTCTCGGTCCCCATCTGCGGATCCGCTTTCTACCGGCTTCCTGCTCAATCCGATGTAACAGCTCCAGAAGCTCATGCGGGGTAAGCAGTGTTTCCATTTTCAGTGCTCCGTTCAGGAACTCATCCTGATCCGTCACGCCATATGGCTCGGTTCCGATCAGCTTCGATACCTTCAGGACTCTGCAAAGTCTTTCTTTTTTCAGCTCTTCTACCGCATTCTCAATGTATTTTTTCTTGTCCCCCATATTCGATCCGAGTGCGATATACGCTTCATTCCAGCCACGTTCAATCTTCACGGAAACCGTCTCAAGCGGCAGTCCTAACGGCGCCCATGGTTTCTTTACTTCCACCATGACTTTCCTGATCTTTTCATCAAATAATAAGATCTCTTCTGCAAGCTGCTCTGCTACTGCTTCGATCAGCCTGTAATTCTTCTCTTCCATCTTTTCTTTTATCAGATGGGAAATGGTTCCGTAATTTACAGACGCTTCCAAGTCATCCGTTTTTCCCGCCTTGCGTGTATCCACATATAAAATGCTGGAAACCAGAAACTTCTGTCCCAGTCTGTTTTCTTCCGGATACACCCCATGATTTGCAAATATTTCCAGGTTTTCAATTTTTATCTGATCCATCTTTTTCTCCTGCTTACTCTCTTGCCAGAATCACTTCTGTCATCTTGATCGCTCTGCGGTTTTTCTCGGCATCATGAACGCGCACAAATCCATAATGACTCTGTACTGCCATCACGGTTGTGACAAGAGTTCCTTCTTCTCTTTCAGTTACCGGCAGATCCAGTGTCAGACCGATCATGGATTTTCTGGAAGTTCCAAGAAGCATCGGATATCCAAGTCCGTTAAAAAGATCCAGATGCTTCATCACATCCAGGTTCATTTCATAGGTCTTTCCAAATCCAACCCCCGGATCCAGCATGATCCGGTCATCTTCAATCCCGGCTGCCTTCGCGGTATCTACACATTTTTGCAGTTCTGCATACATATCCCTCAGGAAATCCTTGTACACTGCTTCGTTTTTATTATGCATCAGACAGCATGCCGCATCATATTTTTTCACAAGGCCTGCCATCTTTTCATCGTACTGGAATCCCCAGATATCATTCACCAGGTCTGCCCCTGCCTGAAGTGCCGCCTCTGCCACATCACTTTTATAAGTGTCAATCGAAACCGGCACATCAAAATTCTTTTTGACAGCTTCGATCACCGGTGCAGTTCTTGTAATCTCTTCTTCCGATGTGATCTGCCGGTGTCCTGGTCTTGTAGACTCTCCTCCGATATCCAGGATATCGGTTCCGCCTTCTAAAAGTTCTTCTGCATGACGCATTGCCGCATCATAACCGTTCCACTTTCCCCCGTCTGAAAAAGAATCCGGTGTCACATTCAGGATTCCCATTATATAAGTATGTTTTGCTGTGTCAAATTCTTTATTTCCAATTCTCATTTTCGTTCCTCGTTTTCTACCAGATGATCTTCTGGTTTTTCTTTTCCCTGCTCCAGTTGCAGTCCTTTTCAGCCGGACACGCGTAGCACACGCGGGAAATCTTATCCGCATCATAAAGGAGCTCTGCAAACTGCCGCTTATCCTGCCCTGCATTTTCTGTCTCTTCTGCTTTGCCCCGGTGGCTTAAAATTGCAAAAAGAATCCTGTCCGACTCCGCCTTTGTAAATCCAGTCTCTTCCAGAATCCTTTTTGCAATTTCAGCACTCGCTATTTCATGGGGGATTCCCGCCTTATACTGCTGCCATTTCCCGATGTCATGAAGTAATGCTGCCGCATAAATCTCTTCTTTCCCAAGGGCATATCCACGCTCCATCGAAAAAATATACATCAGACGTCCCACGTCCAGAAAATGATTCATATCATGATGGCAGAATTTTCTTTCCTTTTCTGCATCTTTATTCTTTGCCAGTCCCTCTTCAAAAAGAGGATGCTCATATATTCTCCAGACTCTCTGCATCCTCCTCTGCTCTTCCAGTTTTCGTTTTATTTCCATCGCACTAACCTATCATACGGAAAAACATGTTCTGCAGTTTTTCATTCTCTTCAAATGCACCTCTTGTAACAACACTGACCGTCTTGCTTCCCGGCTTTTTGATTCCACGCATGGTCATACACATATGCTCGGCCTCCGCAAGTACCATCACTCCCTTTGGACGAAGATTCTCCATCAGGGCATCCGCGATCTGTGCTGTCATCTGTTCCTGAAGCTGAAGTCTTCTCGCAAATACTTCCACAGTCCGCGCAAGCTTGCTAAGTCCCACCACCTTTCCATCCGGAATATAGGCAATATGAACTTTGCCGTAAAATGGCAGCATATGATGCTCGCACATGGAATAGAATGTAATATCTTTTTCCACAACCATTTCATTATTTTCTGCTGTAAATGTCTTTTTCAGGTGTTCCGCTGCATCCTCATTCATTCCGCCACAGATTTCTTCATACATTCTTGCAATCCGGTCCGGTGTTTCAACCAGTCCTTCTCTGTCAGGATCTTCACCGATTCCATCCAGCAAAAGCCGGATTGCCTGTTCTACTTTTTTATGATCTACCATAATGTTCTCTCTTTCTTTTCTCAGTCTATTTCCTTTTCCTGCAAATCCGAATCACATCCCCCAGATAAGACAGGGAACCAAAACTCAGAACCACATCATCCCTTTTACAGTCTGCTTTTGCTGCTGTAAGTGCCTCCCGGATTCCTTCTGCCGGTTCTGCCTGTACTCCATTTTCTTCCAATACTTTGCATAGTTCTTCTTTCGCCAGACTCCGCTCCCGATTCGGGAGATCGATCGTATACACTTTCGTAAGATACGGTGCCATGATCTCTGCCATTTTCCGGTACTCTTTATCTTTAAAAACACCCATCACTCCGATGATCCGTCTTCCTGCAAGATAGGTTCTCACATTTTCTGCAAGCCTAAGCGCTGCATCCTGATTGTGTGCGCCATCTGCGATCATCAACGGTTCTCTTTCAAGAACCTGGAATCTTCCCTGCCAGATTACTTTTGCAAATCCTGCTCTTACCGCATCCTCCGGAATAACCGCTCCATTCTCATTCAGGGCTTTCACAGCCTCCAATACCGTCACTGCATTGTCGATCTGATATCTTCCGATCAGATTCAGATGAATGTCCTCATACTCCTCATAAGAAAAAATCTGACCATCCATCAATTCTCTTTTCACTTTTGCCTTTTCCGGATGCGCAATCCGGATCTGGCAGCCACATTCTTCTGTCTTTTCCTGTAAAATTCGGATCACAAACGGTTTCTGCGGCGCTGTCACCACCGCCTGGCAGGATGGCTTTATAATCCCGGCTTTGTTTTCCGCAATTTCTTCCAGTGTATTTCCAAGTACACCAATATGATCCATACTGATCGATGCAAAAATACTCAGAACAGTAGTATCTATTACATTTGTCGCATCAAGAAGCCCACCCATTCCGGCTTCCAGAACGACATAATCACACTGTTTTTCTCTGAAATAGAGAAATGCGATCGCCGTTTCCATCTCGAAAACGGTTACGGTGAGATCCGTTTTTTCTTCTACTTTTTCTGCTGCCTCTTTCACCTGAGATACAAAAGGGGCGAGCTCGTCCTCCGCCATCCATTGGCCATCAACCTGAAATCGTTCCATATATCCCATCACGGTCGGAGAACAGTATCTTCCGGTCCGGTACCCTGCATGTTGCAGGATACCGGAGAGTCCGGCGAGAATCGATCCTTTTCCATTAGTCCCGGCTATATGTATAAATTTCAAATCTTTCTGCGGATTCCCAAGCTCACCCAATAAGCTCTTTATACTATCTAAGCCAAGTACACTTCCGTATTTCGATACATGATCCAAATATACCCTTGCTTCTTCGTATAACATGATTTAATTTTCCTTTTTGTACTTTTCAGCATATGCTGATATCTGAATATTTTATCATATTCCTTTACTACTGTACAGTTCTATTTCTTTTTCTTTGGTACAACGTGGATCGCTCCACCCTCTGCTTCTTCCAGGGCTTCTCCGATTCCTTCGTTATACGTCGGATGTGCACGCATTCCCTTTAAAAGCTGTGCAACCGTCATTTTATTTGCGATCGCAGTTACAAATTCACCGATCATGTCTGTGGCTCTTGCACACATCATCTGTGCTCCGAGAATCACATCTGTCTCTTCATCTGCCACGATCTTGATAAATCCTCTTTCTTCTTTTGTAATAAGAGATTTACCATTGGCACTCATGATAAATTTGCCAGTCTTCACTTTGATTCCCTGTTCTTTGGCTGCATCTTCTGTAATACCTGCTGATGCGATTTCCGGATCTGTATAAACACATCCCGGAACCACATTCAGATTCACAGAAGGTTCTTTTCCCGCCAGCTGTTCTGCAACAACGATTCCCTGTGCACTTGCTGCATGGGCAAGCTGTGCGCCAAAGATCAGATCACCGATCGCATAGACTCCCGGAATACTGCTTTCGAATTTATCATTTACAAGAACACGTCCTCTTTCCATATCCGGAGCAGCACCTTCTGCAAATAATCCGTCGGTATTCGGGCATCTTCCGACTGCGCACAGAACATATTCTGCTTCTACAGTCTGTTCTTTTTCTTTTTCGACGAAGGTACATACACAGGTATCCCCTTCCATATGCACACCCTGTACTGCTGCTGATGTATGGCTTTCTACGCCACGTTTCTTCAGGATCAGTTTCAGGTTCTGTGCGATCTCTTTATCCATATTTGGAACCAGCCGCGGCATTGCTTCAAGAATGGTAACCTTAGATCCAAGTGCGGAATATACGGTAGCAAATTCTACACTGATCACACCGCCCCCGATGATAACCAGACTCTTTGGAACTTCTCTCATCTTGAAGAGTTCATCACTTGTCAGAACTCTCGGAAGATCCATTCCCGGGATCGGAAGAATCAGTGGTTTGGAACCAGAAGCCAGAATGACATTCTCTGCTTCGACAGACTGTTCTTCATTCCCTGTAATCTTAACTTTTTTCCCCTCAAAAAGTGTGCCTTTTCCATAATATCTTGTTACGCCGTTTGCCTGCAGGAGCTGTTCTACTCCCTGAACAAGCTGTCCGGTTGTCTGCTCCTTATATTCCAGAATTTTTTCAAAATCATAAGTAACATCTGATGCTGAAATTCCGAAGCGGTCCGCTTCTTTGATTTCACGATATAATGTCGATGCATGAATCATTGCTTTTGCCGGAATACATCCTCTGTTCAGGCATGTTCCCCCGACTTCTCTCTCTTCGATCACTGCGGTCTTCATTCCAAGCTTCGCAGATTTGATTGCTGCCACATATCCTCCCGGACCGGCTCCAATTACTACTACATCAAACTTCTCGCTCATTTTATTTCATCCTCCTACAGTTCCTCGCCCTGAATCCATTCGATAATGTCTTTCATCATCTCTTCTTCCTGTGGATTATCTGACCAGAACAGCCCCAATTCCGTACAGATACTTTCCTTTCTGTACTTCAGTCCTTTCAGATACTTTGGAAGTGTATGTATGAAATCCGGATTCAGTGCATCCGACCATGCAATTGCATCCTTGATCTTTCCTGATTCTACTGCAAACTGAAGTGTAATTCCTCCCCATCCAAAACGGTGGGAAAGCTCATACTGAAAATCAATTTTTCTGCCATAGAGCCAGTTCCATGAAGAGAAAAATTTCTCTCTTTCTGCAATTACTCCGGTATCAAGGTCTTCTATTTTTTTATCACGTACCTTTAATCCGTATACCTTTTCAAATGACTGCTTAAGTGCCACCTTCAGTTCTTCCATTGTAAGCTCCGGAAGATAATCTCTTAAATTTGTCACTCTGGATTTTACCGAATCAACCCCCTTTGATTTCAGTTTATCCTTTGATACAGTCAGATATCTGGATAAGGTTTCCATGTTTACTCCTACCATGATCGTGCCATGGTGATAGCAATGTTTTTCCTGCTCATAAAACGCATTTCCTGAGAATTTCTTTCCATCGATCAGGATATCGTTACGCCCGGATTTTTCAGCCTTCAATCCAAGGATCTCCATCGCTCCTATGATTACCTGAAGCTGCCGGTCCAGATCATATTCTTCTTTATTGATCAGAAATGTGAAGTTCATATTTCCCAGATCATGGTACACAGCTCCGCCACCTGACAGACGCCTGGCAAGATGACCACCTTCTTCTTCCAGCTTTGTTGTTCTACATTCTTTCCAAGCATTTTGATTCCGTCCGATAACAACTGTATTCTGATTCTGCCACAGATAAAGAATACATTCTTTATCCTCGCAGTGGAGGAGCAAATACTCCTCCACTGCAAGATTTCTATATGGACTGAACTGATTGCTTTCAATATAAGTAATCTTTTCAATCATAGTTTTTCCCTCGCTTTAAGCTATAACTTATTAGTCCTGCCATTCGTATCGCAGATATGGATGTCTTGCTGCTCCAACCTCATCCATTCTTGTAACCGGTGTTGTAACAGGAGCCTGATGAAGCTGTTCGGCATCTGTTTCTGCGATTTCATACAGTTTGCGTAATACCTCTACTGCTTCATCCAGAGTTTCTTTGGACTCTGTCTCTGTCGGCTCTACCATCAGTGCTTCCTCAACGATCAGCGGGAAGTACATTGTCGGTGGATGGATACCGTTATCAAGAAGTCCTTTTGCAATATCCATTGCAGAAATTCCTGTTTTCTTTTTCAGATCTGCAAGACTCATTACGAATTCATGCATACATACCTCATCATACGCCATTGTATAAAGGTCTTTCAGTTTGTTCATCATGTAGTTTGCATTCAAAACTGCATTCCGGCTCGCTTCCGGAATACCTTCGCGTCCCAGTGTCTTCACATAGGTAAGTGCTTTTACGATGACTGTAAAGTTTCCATAGAAGCTCTTCATCTCACCGATGCTCTGTGGTTCTTTTACAAATTTCAGTTCTTCTTCCCCATCTACTACATAAGATGGAAGGAACGGAACCAGCATGCTCTTGCATCCAACAGGTCCGCTTCCAGGACCACCGCCACCGTGCGGAGTTGAGAAGGTTTTGTGAAGATTCAGATGGATCACATCAAATCCCATATCTCCAGGGCGAACAGTTCCCATAACTGCGTTTAAGTTTGCTCCGTCATAATAGCAAAGTCCGCCGCAGTTATGAACGATCTCCGTGATTTTCAGGATATTCTTATCAAAAAGTCCTACCGTATTTGGATTGGTAAGCATAAGTCCTGCTGTATCCTCTCCGCATACTTCCTGTAATTTTTCAAGATCAACACCACCATCCGGTGCAGATTCAATGCTGACTACCTGGAATCCTGCCATTGCCGCACTTGCCGGGTTGGTTCCATGTGCAGAGTCCGGAACGATGATTTTCTTTCTCTTTTCGTCTCCACGGCTCTTATGATATGCTTTGATCAGAAGAAGCCCTGTAAATTCTCCGTGAGCACCGGCTGCCGGCTGGAATGTCATACGATCCATACCCGTGATCTCGCAGAGCAGATTTTCAGATTCTTTGATGACTTCCAGGCATCCCTGTACCGTATGTGCCGGCTGCAGTGGATGGATCTCTGTGAATCCCGGAAGTGCTGCCATATCTTCATTGATCTTCGGATTGTATTTCATTGTACAAGATCCGAGTGGATAGAAACCATCATTCACACCATGTGATTTCTTTGCAAGCTCTGTATAATGTCTGCTCAGTTCAATCTCAGAAAGCTCTGGCAGATGAAGTTTTTTCTCTCTTTTATCTTTTTCCTGTGGAAGTGTTACTTCTACATCGCATTCTGGCAGTAAATCGCAACCTCTTCCAGGTCTGCTTTTTTCAAATATTAACATTACTGCACCTCCTTCAGAATCTGAACAACTGCGTCCATCTCTTCTTTGGTATTCACTTCTGTACAGCACCACAGAATTCTGTGTTCATCAAGCGGAAATCCTCCAAGGATTCCTTTTTCCTCAAGTGCTGCAAGTGCTTTTGCGACCGGAACCTCTGATACAGTTACGAATTCATGGAAAAATTCTCCTTTGTTCTCGGTCTGGTATCCAACCTTTGCAAGTTCTGCTGAAAGATAATGTGCTTTTGAAGTTGAAAGTGTTGCTGCTTTCTTAATTCCTTCATTGCCCATTGTTGCCAGATAAACGCCTACTGCAAGTGCGCAGAGTGCCTGGTTTGAGCAGATATTGCTGGATGCTTTTTCACGACGGATATGCTGTTCTCTTGCCTGAAGAGTAAGTACATAACCTTTCTTTCCATTGTGGTCTTCTGTCTGTCCAACGATACGTCCAGGAAGATTTCTCATCATCTTCTGTGTTGCAGCCATAAATCCAAGATATGGTCCGCCGAATGCAATAGAAAGTCCAAGTGGCTGTCCTTCGCCAACTGCCACATCAGCTCCATATTCTGCCGGTGTCTTTACTACACCGAGAGAAATCGGATTGACATTCATTACATATTTTGCCCCTGCTCCATGTGTGATCTCACCAATCTCGGCTGCTTCTTCCAGATTACCGTAATAGTTCGGATGCTGGATCAGTACACATGCTGTCTGTGCATCTACATGTTCCTTCAGATATTCAATATCTGTAAGTCCGTCTTTTTCCGGAATCACTTCTACTTCCATTTCATTTCCGAAGCAGTATGTTTTGATCGTCTCAAGAACATATGGATTCACGGTAGCTGAAACAAGTGCTTTGCTGCGCTTTCTGTCACGACACATTGCCACACCTTCTGCGGATGCTTCTGCGCCATCGTATACGCAGGCATTGGAAATATCCATTCCTGTCAGATCACAGATCATGGTCTGATATTCAAAGATCGACTGCAGGATTCCCTGGCTGATCTCTGCCTGATAAGGAGTATATGCAGTTAACAAATTTTCTTTTGAAATCACGCTCTTTACTGTTGCCGGAATAAAATGCCGGTAAGCACCTGCGCCGCGGAAAATCGTCTTAAAGATCTGATTCTTTGCAGCAATATTTTCCATATCACGACGTACTTCTAATTCTGTTTTTCCTTCCGGAATATTAAGACCGCCCTGGATCTTTACTTCTGCCGGAATGTGTGCGAACAGATCGTCAATTGACTGAAACCCAATCTCTTTCAGCATTTCCTGACGCTGCTCTTTTGTATTCGGTACATAGCTTCCCATGAATGGTCCACCGCCTTTCCCTGATTATTCTTCACTTGCTACAAATGCCTCATATTCTTCTGCTGAAAGAAGTTCCTCTGTTCCGGATACATCTTTTACTTTGATGAACCATGCATCATATGGAGCGCCATTGATCGTTTCCGGTGCGTCAAGAAGTTCTTCGTTGATTTCTTCAACTTCTCCTGTTACCGGTGAATATACATCTGATACCGCTTTTACAGATTCAACATCTCCAAATACTTCTCCGGCCTCTACGCTGTCTCCAACTTCCGGAAGATTTACGAATACGAGATCACCGAGTGCTGACTGTGCATAATCTGTAAGACCAATTGTCCAGACTCCGCCTTCTTCTTTTACCCATTCGTGTGATTTTGTATATTTTAATTCTGCTCTAACTTCCATGATTTTAATCTCCTTTTCTTTTCAACTGCCGGCCGCCTTTTCCAAACACTCTCTATCGCTTTTTCCGCGACCGGCCTGTTAATCTGTTTTCGTTATTATTTTTTTATTTTGCTCTCTTATAGAACGGAAGCTGCACAACTTCTGCTTCCACTCTTCTTCCACGTACATCAGCTTCTACCTTGTCACCAACTGCTACGCTTCCGGCATCAACAAGTGCCATAGCGATCGGATATCCAAGATAAGGACAATGTGTTCCGGATGTTGTATGTCCGATCTTCTGATCTCCAACATACAGATCCTGATGTTCACGGATGATTCCTCTTCCTGTTACTTTAAGACCAATTCTTTCGATCTTTGGTGTTCCTCTGTCTTCCATGGCTTTCTTTCCGATGAATTCGTCTTTTTTCATCTTAACACCGAAGTTCAGGCCTGTTTCAAGAGGTGATACTTCATCATCCATTTCATGTCCGTAAAGAGGCATTGCAGCTTCCATACGAAGTGTATCACGTGCACCAAGTCCACAAGGGATCAGTCCCTCTTCTTTTCCTGCTTCAAGAAGTGTCTCCCACATCTTTTCTGCAAGATCACTTGCCAGGTAGATTTCTACTCCATCTTCACCGGTATATCCTGTCTTGGATACGATGCAAGGCATTCCGGCAACTTCTGCGTCAAATACTGCATGATAATATTTCTTCGGAATATTTTCCTCTGTTGTAAGTTTTCTTAAGATTTCCATCGCTTTCGGTCCCTGAAGGGCGATCTGTCCATACTGATCGGATACATCTGTAAATGTAACCTCTCCTGACTGATGTGCAAGCATCCACTGATAATCTTTATCTTTGTTTGCTGCATTTACTACGATAAAATAGTGGTCATCTGATTTTTTATATACGATCAGGTCATCAACGGTTCCGCCGTTCTCATTACACATCGGGCTGTATCTTGCCTGTCCGTCTACCATATTTGTAAAATCGTTTGTAAGGATGTGCTGCAGATTGGCAAGAGCATCTTTTCCTTCACAAAGGATTTCACCCATATGAGATACATCAAAAAGTCCAGCCTGGGTACGAACTGCCATATGCTCTTTGATCACGCCTGTCTCATACTGAACCGGAAGAAGGTATCCGGCAAACGGTACGATCTTTCCACCTGCTTTTACATGAGCCTCATAGAGTGGTGTCTTTAATTCCATCTTTCTTTCCTCCTATTGATAAAGTGGATATTTATCGCAGATCTTTGTAACTTCAGCACGGATTTCATCTGCTTTGGTATCAAAGTCTGTAATGGTCATCTTGATTAATTTTGCGATGGTCTTCATATCTTCTTCTTTCAGACCTCTTGTTGTAACAGCCGGTGTTCCTATACGAACTCCACTGGTTACAAACGGGCTTGCAGGATCATTCGGAACTGCATTCTTATTAACTGTGATGTAAACTTCATCTAGTCTGTTCTGAAGTTCTTTTCCTGTGATGTTCATGTTCTGAAGATCTACAAGGATCAGATGGTTGTCTGTTCCACCGCTGACAAGGTTGAATCCTTCTTCAACCATGGCTTCTGCAAGTGCTTTTGCATTCTTGACAACCTGTTCCTGATAGGTTTTGAATTCCGGTTTTAAGGCTTCTCCGAAGCATACAGCTTTTGCTGCGATAATGTGCATCAGAGGTCCGCCCTGTGTTCCCGGGAAGATTGCTTTGTTGATCGCTTTTGCATATTCTTCTTTGCACATGATCATTCCACCACGAGGTCCTCTGAGTGTCTTATGTGTTGTTGTTGTAACTACATCAGCATAAGGAACCGGGCTCTGGTGAAGTCCTGCTGCAACAAGACCTGCAATGTGTGCCATATCTACGAAAAGATAAGCTCCAACTTCTTTTGCGATATCTGCAAAAATATCAAAACGGATCTCTCTTGGATAAGCCGAAGCTCCTGCTACGATCATCTTCGGTTTACATTCATGAGCAAGCTTTCTGATTGCATCGTAATCCAGAACACCGTCATCATTGACATTGTAAGGTACGAAATTGTAAAGGATACCGGAAAGATTTACCGGTGAACCATGTGTAAGATGTCCGCCGTGTGCCAGGTTCAATCCCATAACTGTATCGCCTGGTTTGATCAGCGCCTGATATACAGCTGTATTCGCATTTGCTCCTGAATGTGGCTGTACACATACATGATCACATCCAAATAATTTCTTTGCACGTTCGATTGCAAGATTTTCAAGAATATCTACATCCTCGCATCCACCATAATAACGTTTTCCCGGATAACCTTCTGCATACTTGTTTGTCGGTACAGTTCCCATCGCAAGCATAACTGCCGGGCTTACGATATTCTCTGATGCGATCAGTTCAAGGTTTCTGCGCTGACGGCCAAGTTCTAACTGCAGCGCTTTTCCTACTTCTTCATCACATTCAGTAATGTAATTTGTTACATCTTCAATTCTGTTCATTCTCTTTTACCTCCTTAGAACCAACTACCTTGTCTTTTTTGCTCCCTTTTCGGTGTGTTAAATTCAGAATTTTATCATTTGTATCTATATTTTTCTGAATATTCCGCTTTTTAGGGTACAAAAAAAACAGGCAAAAAAGTTTTCGTCATTGAATCCTTTTTTGTCTGCCTCTGTCCGTTCACCTGAAAGATCACCTGGACTTTTGCGCTATATAGTCCAGACTACTTCTTCGGTACAATACATATATATTGTTCTCCAGAGTGTTGTCCGAATATGTTCCTTTTGCCTGAGAGTTTCTGCCTGCCCCTTCGGCTCATGCTGTACATTAAATAACGGTGCGCGCCGTCTGTACAACAAGTATCTCACATATTCATCATCCAACCTTAACTTAAACACATTATATAATTGTCGTCACAATTAGTCAAGCGTTAAATAATTTTCTTTATTGTTTATTATTTGTCAGAATATTTAATAGCTTCGCTCTATAATCATCGTTTTTATTGACTATTTTTTAACTGTATCATCCATTCTCTTTGTCTATTTTCACAAATTAAATTTTTTTCTCAAAATCCACGCATTCTAGCCAACCTATCACGATTACACTCCCTAGTATCTACCATTTTTATTCCAAATTTTTCAAGCCTCTACATAAATATCACTTATTCAGAAAATCTATCTTTCATTGCTTCACCACATCAACCTGTCATACCGCTTTTTCCCATCCATCAAAAAATTTGACTACTTCCATTTGTCTCACAACTTCCCCAACAAACTTTTTCGCACAAAAAGATCCGGACTTCCCAAACCAGGGAAATCCGGATCTTTTCAAATCTCTACCACTCAAATTTCTTCTCAAAGTATGCTTTGAGATCTTCAATTTTAATTCTTTCCTGCTGCATCGTATCACGGTCACGAACAGTAACTGCTCCGTCTTCTTCAGAATCGAAGTCATAAGTTACGCAGAACGGTGTTCCGATCTCATCCTGACGGCGATATCTCTTACCGATATTTCCTCTGTCATCGAATTCGCAGTTGTAGTATTTGCTAAGCATTGCATAAACCTTCTCAGCACCTTCGTTCAGCTTCTTGGAAAGCGGAAGCACACCGATCTTAATCGGTGCAAGTTCCGGATGGAAGTGCATAACGGTACGTGTAGAACCGTCTTCCAGTTCTTCCTCATCATATGCTGCGCAAAGGAACGCAAGTACCACACGGTCAGCACCAAGTGATGGCTCGATAACGTATGGAATGTATTTTTCATTGGTCTCATCATCAAAGTAAGTCAGATCCTGTCCGGATACATTCTGATGCTGTGTCAGGTCATAATCGGTTCTGTCTGCGATTCCCCACAGCTCGCCCCATCCGAATGGGAAGAGGAATTCTACGTCTGTTGTAGCCTTGCTGTAGAAAGAAAGCTCTTCTTTGTCATGATCTCTGTAACGGACCTCCTCATCCTTAAGTCCAAGAGAGAACAGCCAATCGAGACAGAATTTCTTCCAGTAAGCAAACCATTCAAGGTCTGTATCCGGTTTGCAGAAGAATTCAAGCTCCATCTGTTCAAACTCACGGGTACGGAATGTAAAGTTACCCGGTGTGATCTCGTTACGGAATGATTTACCGATCTGACCAATACCAAATGGAAGCTTCTTTCTTGAAGTTCTCTGTACATTCTTAAAGTTTACGAAGATTCCCTGTGCAGTCTCAGGACGAAGGTAAACAACGTTCTTTGCATCTTCTGTTACACCCTGGAAAGTCTTGAACATCAGGTTAAATTCACGGATCTCTGTGAAATTATGTTTTCCGCAGGTCGGACACGGAACTTCATGTTCTTTGATAAATCCTTCCATCTCTTCATGTGACCATCCATCAATGCTGTCCGGAATATCAATTCCATGCTCATGTGCATAATCTTCAATGATCTTATCTGCACGGAAACGTTCGTGACATTCCTTACAGTCCATCAGCGGATCACTGAATCCTCCCAGATGTCCGGAAGCGATCCATGTCTGCGGATTCATCAGGATCGCACAGTCAACACCTACGTTGTACGGATTCTCCTGAATAAATTTCTTCCACCATGCTCTCTTTACGTTGTTCTTAAGTTCAACACCCAGGTTACCATAATCCCATGTATTTGCAAGCCCACCGTAGATTTCAGACCCCGGATATACAAAGCCTCTTGATTTTGCCAAAGCTACAATTTTGTCCATTGTCTTTTCTACCATAACACTAATCCTCGCATTCTTTTTATTTTTCGTTAGAAGAACAACGCTACTTATCGCGATAACATTTATTCCTCTCTGATTCACCTATTATACCTACTGCATATAGGTTTTGCAAGCTTATCCTGCTAATTTTCGCCAAATTTGTCTTTATTTTCTAATCTAATATACAATTTTCCGGTTATTTCAGCCCTGTGAGCTGCTCCAGAATCTCAAGCGACTTGAATCTGTGATCCACGTATACATCCAGATAACGCCCCATTACCTTTCCCAGTTCCTTTAAAACTTCATCGCTTAAGGTAAAGGTATAGAGCTTTTCCACCGGTGTCCCGACAATGAACTGCATGGCATAAAGGGTAGACGTATTCAGCCGCATTCCGTCATAGACATTCTGACCACATTCACTGCAGACCAGACCGCCCTCCTTCACACTGAACACACAGGGACGTTCCCTGTTCCCGCATCTGACACACTGAAATACCTGCGGTCCTTCCCCGCTGACACTGAGTGCCTTCAGTTCAAATATGTAGCGTACCAGCTCAAATGGAATGATCTTTTTCGTCAGCACGCGCATCGTCTGATAAAGAAGCTTCAGCATTTCCCTCTCGTCATTAGCTTCCCTTGTATAAAAATCTGCAAATTCGAGAAAATAAAATGCATAGTATGCCGCTTCCACATCCGTGCGGAGCTCTGCAAAATAATTCTCGATCTCTGCCGACTGGAGGGTGTTGGAATTTCTTCCTTCATACAGCATGAATTTCCCGAAATTACAAGGCGTACATGCCCCTGCAAGCGGACTGTTCGGTCGTCTTGCTCCTTTTGCAAACGCTGATATTTTCCCTTTTTCTTTTGTCAGGATCACGACTCTTTTATCATATTCACCGATCGGTGCTGCCGACAGAATCATCCCTGTCATTGCTGTTAACTGATTCACTGCATTTGTCCCCGTATTTCTCCGTTTTCGCTTTGCAGACTTCCTTTTCCCGGTAGGAGAGATAATCCTCCACCCGTCCTGTCCTTGCAAACCGATCCCAGTATTCCTGATTCATCCTTCGGTCACCTCATCTTTTTCTTATGCCTTTTAAGATTAGGTTCTCCCATATTCTCAGATGCTATACTGCGTAATATCTGCCAGCTGTTTTTCAGAGAAACACCTTGACATTTTTTACTCGTCTTCTCTATATCCGAAGTTCTTGATCAGAAAATCACTGTCTCTCCAGTCTTTCTTTACTTTTACCCAAAGCTGGAGATTTACCTTACATCCGAGCATCTGCTCGATCTCATATCTTGCCGTGCTGCCGATCTTTTTCAGCATGGATCCCTGTTTACCGATGATGATTCCCTTGTGGGAGTCTCGCTCACAGATGATCGTTGCTTCAATGTCCATCACTTTTTTACGTGCCTTCATCTTCTCGATCGATACCGCGATTCCGTGCGGGATTTCTTCATTCAGACAATGCAGTGCTTTCTCACGGATCAGCTCTGCCACGATCTGCCTTTCCGGCTGGTCGGTAATGGTATCTTCATCATAAAACTGCGGTCCATACGGAAGATATTTCATAATGACCTTTAAAAGCTCGTCCGTATTTTCACCGGTTCTTGCAGATACCGGAACGATATCTGCAAACTGGTATACTTCGTTGTATTTTGCGATACACGGAAGGATGTCTTCCTTCTTCACAGTATCTGCTTTGTTGATGACCAGCACGACCGGAGTTGTCACCTTTCCGAGCTGCTGCACAATGTGCTGCTCTCCGGCTCCGATAAAGGTACTCGGCTCAACCAGCCACAGCACCACATCCACTTCATTTAAAGTGCGCTCTGCCACATTTACCATGTAGGTTCCAAGCTTGTTCTTCGCCTTATGGATTCCCGGTGTATCGACAAATACGATCTGTCCTTCCTCGGTCGTAAGCACCGTCTGGATCCTGTTTCTGGTGGTCTGCGGTTTATTCGATGTAATTGCAATCTTCTGACCGATCAGATAGTTCATAAGGGTGGATTTTCCCACGTTCGGTCTTCCGATCAAAGTTACAAATCCTGATTTAAAATCTGCTCTCATGCATTCTCCTTTTAAAATAAATTCTCAACTGTCATAAACAGTTCTTTCTCTTCTTCTATCTTTGCTTCATTTCCAATCACACAGATCTGATCATTTGCAAGCACCGCACGTGCCACACTTGCAAGTGCACGGATATCCTCCTGGTTTGCTGTAAGGATCTGCTCTCTTTCTTTTCTGATCATCTCTGCGCTCACATGATTCATATATAGATTCATGGAACGGTCACCTTTGGTTGCCGGTGTCATCGGCTGGTCGATATTGCTGATCGTTCCGATGATGTATTTGGTCATATCACGCTCGCTGACCGTGAAGTTCTCCAGATATTCCGGAACTCCATCATAGATCTCAAGCGTTCTTCCAAGGTTCGGGTCACGGTAGGATACAAAATATCCCTCGCCAAGACGGTTAAAGTTGCTCATGCAGCCATAAGCTCCACCTTTCACACGGATATTGATCCAGAGATATTCGTAGCTCATGATCACCTTCAGGATCTGCAGTGCTCCGTTATATTCTTCTCCGGCATCAATAAAGTTGCCTGCCTTTGCCGCAAACTGTACTTTGGAAGAAGTCTTGAATCCTTCGTTCTTCTTCTCACAGTGCAGTACGCATCTGCTTTCTGGTGTTCTCTCCGAATAAAGTGCTTCTTTTAAGCTTCCGATCTCCTCTTCTAAAACGGCAAGTCCTTCTCTTGTGGCTGTGTAACTGATCATCATATTGCCTTTTCTGAAAATCAGTTCGGCTAAAGCTTTTAAGCTATTTGTAATCTCTTCCTTCTTATCTTCGAAATGTTCTTCCATCTCACGGATGTTCTGATAATATCCGATTCCATTTGTCGTATCTTTAAATTTTGAAATCGGCGATTTATAAGACATTGCCCGGAGTGCTGCTGCCGAATGTCCTGCGGAGAGGAAACGATCCTGTAGTCTTGTCTTTGTCATCGAAAGAATCTCTTTCAGACGCTTTTCATCATCCAGCTTCGATGCAGTCAGAATTTCTTTCATCATACAGATGGCAAACGGAATCTGTCCGTAAAGTGCTTTTGCCTTGATCTCAAAGGTTGCCTTGAATTCTTTTTCTCTGACCTTTGTCACATCCGGATAAAGCTCCAATGAAGTCCCGATTCCTCCGGTGTGTCTGTTGATCTCATTGAAGAGCTCTCCGTATTCATAATGCTCCGTATCAATGATTCCGAGAACTGCCTGCAGAAGTCCCACCATCGGCAGATCCTTCTCCGGTACATCGGAAAGATCAAACAGCAGATCCAGATAACCGATTCCATTGGTCTCAATCTCATGGAAAACGGTCGGGATCTCTGCGATCTTCATCTCTTCATTGTAAATCGGTGCGATCTCACGGGAAATGTCTTCTCTTGTCAGCATCGGGATCTTCTCCAGATCTTCCTGACTTGACGGTTCTTCCTGATACTCCTGTAAATGTTTCGTATCCGCAACCAGTTTGTCAATTTCTTCTCTGCTCAGGCTTTCTTTGTATGCCTGCAGTTTTGCTTTTAACTCCTCATCCAGTCTGGCTGTACGTCCCGGCTCCGGTACGATCGTAACCAGTGCGCCGTGCTGATTGTCCAGAAGATAAGCCTGGATCAGTTTTTCAAAATATCCGGTACTGATCTGCTCTTTTAAGAACACAAAAGTATCCAGTGCCTCTACATGAATAAATGGCTTTGTCTCATCATAAAGCCAGCTGTCGAAGATCTGCAGTCCGTACATCAGCCCCTTCGGATAACCTCCGAAGTCTGCCTCGCGGTAACGGAATTCATGATAATTGATTCCGGCTTCCAGTGCCTTTTTGTCCATTCCATTTTCCACGATACTCTTTAATGTATCTTCGATCACCTTCACAAATTCTGCCTTCTGCTCTTCATTGGCATTCTTTGCCACGATGGAAAAGATCGGCTGATAGGTGCTGCTGTCATAGGAACCGCTGATATCTTTTCCGATTCCGGCTTCCAGAAGTGCCTTTGTGATCGGTGCTCCCGGTGCAGAAAGCAGCGCATAGTCCAGGATCTGGAATGCCAGGTACAGCTTTTCATCCAGAGAAGTTCCGATGACTTTATTGTAAGAAAGATAGGTATTATCCTCTGTCGATTCGTTGCTTGCAATGGAATACGGCTTTGTGATATCATGCATCTTTTCAAACGGTTTCTGCAGATGGATCTCGGAATCTACCTCTTTTTTGTCATAGGCAGACAGATATTCCTGATCCAGCCAGTTTAATTTTTCCTCCATATCCATATTGCCATAAAGGTAAATATAGCTGTTGGACGGATGATAATAGGTTCTGTGGAAATTCAGATATTCTTCATAAGTCAGTTCCGGGATCACATCCGGATCTCCGCCGGACTCATTTGCATAAGTCGTATCCGGGAACAGGGAATTCAGGATCATACGGTCCAGAACACCATCCGGTGAAGAAAAAGCTCCCTTCATCTCATTATAAACAACTCCGTTATAAGAAAGCTCCCCATCTGCTTCCTCCAGGCGATAATTCCAGCCTTCCTGACGGAAGATCTCTTCATGTTTGTAAATATTCGGATGCAAGACTGCGTCCATATACACATCCATCAGATTCTGAAAATCCTTTTCATTACAGCTTGCAACCGGATACACGGTCTTGTCCGGATAAGTCATCGCATTTAAAAAGGTATTCAGCGATCCTTTTACCAGTTCCACAAACGGATCCTTGGTCGGGAACTTCTCCGAACCGCACAGAACGGTATGTTCCATGATATGCGGCACTCCGGTGCTGTTCGTAGTCGGAGTACGGAATCCGATGTTAAATACTTTATTCTCATCATCATTGGAGATCAGAAGCACTCTCGCACCACTCTTCTTGTGCTTCAGAAGTGCACCTTCCGATTTCAGATCCGGAAGAGGTCTGTGCTCGATGATCTCATATGCTGTAAGCTTTGTTAAATCCATATATGATTTCCTCCAAATTCTGTAGTTAGTCTCATAAATAACATTGTACACATTTCTTTGATTTGATACAAGGTCTTGGTGGGAAATGTTTTCCTTAAATCCCGATCACAGGCTCATCCTATATATAAATTTTCTGGCAGTAAAAAAGAATTTGCTTTGTCACTTGTCTACCGAATTTTTATGACAGAAAATAAATAAGGAACAGCTACGAAAGCCATTCCTCATTTTCTGTATTATGCATTTTTCTTCTGTGAAAAATCCGCTGCTGTCTGCTTCTTCTGTGAAAACTTCATAAAGGTCAAAAATGCAAGCATCATAACAATTCCTGCCGGAAGTGCAATCCATGCACTCTGTACAAATCCGGCAACAATATAAGTGATAAACGAGATCACCGCGCAGCTTGCCGCATATGGGAGCTGTGTATTGACATGATTAATATGATTGCACTGTGCACCGGCAGATGCCATGATCGTTGTATCCGAAATCGGTGAACAGTGGTCACCACAAACTGCTCCGGCCATACATGCGGAGATGGCAATGATCATCATCGTCTCATTCTTTCCTTCAAATGCATGTACCACGATCGGGATCAGGATTCCGAATGTTCCCCAGCTTGTACCTGTCGCAAATGCAAGGAAGCATCCCACAAGGAAGATGATTGCCGGAAGAAGATTGACCATGCCTTCCGCACTTCCTGCCACAATACCTGCCACATATTCTGCAGCTCCAAGACTGTCTGTCATAGATTTCAGCGTCCATGCAAAAACAAGAATCAGGATTGCCGGAACCATCGCCTTAAATCCATCCGGGAGACATGCCATACACTCATCGAATTTCAGCACACGTCTTACCAGATACAGCACGATTGTGATCACAAAAGCAAAGAAGCTTCCGTACACCAGTCCCTGGGAAGCATCACTTCCTGAAAATGCTTCTACAAAACCGACTCCGTCAAAGAACCCACCAGTGTAGATCATTCCGATCACACAGCAGATGATCAGTGAAATGATCGGGATCAGAAGATCCATTACTTTTCCTTTACAGTTATCCACTGTCTCTTCCTCCGCATTTGCATACGGTCTGTCCGGTGTGGTGTAAATATCACCTTTTTTCGCATTATCTTCATGAACCTTCATCGGACCATACTCAACCTTCATCACAACCATTGCAACCATCATCAGGATGGTAAGGATTGCATAGAAGTTATATGGAATCGCACGAATAAAAATCGAAAATCCATCTTCCCCTTCTACGAATCCGGTAACAGCTGCTGCCCAGGATGAAATCGGGGCAATGATACATACCGGAGCTGCTGTCGCATCGATCAGATACGCAAGCTTTGCTCTGGAAACATTCTGCGCATCCGTTACCGGACGCATCACACTTCCGACTGTCAGACAGTTAAAATAGTCATCGATAAAGATCAGCACACCAAGAATGATTGTTGCAAGCTGTGCACCGACACGGCTCTTGATATGGGAACTTGCCCATTCACCAAATGCGGCAGATCCTCCTGCCTTATTCATCAGGCAGACCATGGTTCCTAAGATAACCAGGAAGATCAGGATTCCCACATTATAGCTGTCAGAAAGCACACTTACGATCCCTTCCTGGAAAATATGGGTGATGGTTCCCTCGAATGAAAATCCAGAATAGAACATTCCACCTACTAAAATACCTACAAATAAAGAGCTGTACACTTCTTTTGTGATCAGTGCCAGCGCAATCGCAACCACCGGTGGAACCAGTGACCAGATACTGGCGTACATCTTCGGTACATACTCCTCTGCGTCCGCTGCAAAAGTGACAAGGGGACTTGCCATTACGCAGATCATTACAGCTGCGAGCAGACTGCTTAACTTTCTCATTTTTTCTCTCAATTAAAAAACCTCCTGTTTTAAAACATAAAAATGCCATGAATAACGCTTGCACCGGCAAAACGCATTCATGGCATGTTTAGTCTTCCTTAAATGTTCTTCCGATAGCGCTCCACGTGTGTGACAGTACGCTGCATCTTCTGCATCGTCCCAGAAACCGGGGTTGGGGTTCCGGCTCCTTCGGCGGTTTCTCCTTTCCCATCTGATGGCTTCCCTGCCATATCACTCAGACGGTACTGATAAATCCCGCGCCTCTATCAAGCTGAATATTCATCATTTTCTTTATCAACCATACTATAAAATTTTCATTTTTGCAAGAGATAATTACTATTTATACATAAATTGCCAGTCCCTTTCCACCACATACCACTCCCAGACTTTTGAATGTGCCACGACAAAAGGAGCCAGAGACTTTCGTCCCTGACTCCTCATTCAAGTCAATCTTATTCTTCAGAACCGTACAGTGTAACGAGTTTCTGCAGATATGCATATCTAGCTTTTGCTTCTTCTTCGTTCTTAGCAAACAGAACTTTAGCCTTTTCAGGATTGAATCTTGCAAGAGCGTTGTAACGAACTTCTCCGTTAAGGAATTCTTCGTATCCAGCAAGGTCTGGTGCTTTGCTGTCAAGAGTGAACTTAGATCCTTCTGCTTCTGGATTGAAACGGAAGTTGTTCCAGTATCCACATTCAACTGCAAGCTGTTCTTCTGTCTGAGCTTTGCTCATACCTTTCTTGATACCATGGTTGATACATGGAGCGTAAGCGATGATCAGGGATGGTCCCGGATATGCTTCAGCTTCTGCGATAGCTTTTACAGTCTGGTTGAAGTCAGCACCCATAGCGATCTGTGCAACGTATACGTAACCGTAGCTCATTGCGATAGAAGCAAGGTCTTTCTTCTTAGTTTCTTTTCCGCCTGCTGCGAACTGAGCGATAGCACCAGTCTTAGTAGACTTAGAAGACTGTCCACCTGTGTTAGAGTAAACTTCTGTATCGAATACCATTACGTTGATGTCTTTTCCACTTGCAAGTACGTGGTCAACACCACCGAATCCGATATCGTAAGCCCATCCGTCACCACCGAAGATCCACTGAGATTTCTTAGCGAGGAAGTCTTTCTTTTCAACGATATCTTTGCATGTCGGGCAGTCGCATCCTTCTAATGCAGCAACAAGTTTGTCTGTAGCTGTTCCGTTAGTAGCTCCACATCCGTATGTTTCAAGCCATTCGTTGCAAGCAGCTTTTGCTTCTTCGCTGGCTTTATCTGATGCAGCAACTTCTTCAACTTTAGCTTTCAGACCTTCTCTAATTGCTTTCTGAGCAAGTAACATACCGTAACCAAACTCAGCAGCATCTTCGAACAGTGAGTTAGACCAAGCCGGTCCCTGTCCCTTAGAGTTTACTGTGTAAGGTGTAGACGGTGATGAGTTACCCCAGATAGATGAACATCCTGTTGCGTTAGCGATGTACATTCTGTCACCAAATAACTGTGTGATAAGTTTAGCGTATGGAGTCTCTCCACATCCAGCACAAGCTCCTGAGAACTCAAGCAGTGGCTGTTTGAACTGAGATCCTTTTACTGTATTTTCTTTAAATTTAGCAACAACTTCTGGTTTTACTTCGATTTCTGTACCAAAGTCGAAGTATACCTGTTCTCCAGCGTTTTCTTCCATGTTACCCATAACAAGAGCTTTTTCACCCTTCTTACCTGGGCAGACATTTGCACAAGAGCCACATCCTGTACAGTCATAAGCTGATACAGTCATTGTGAACTTCATTCCCGGCATACCGATCATGTCGATTGCTTTCAGTCCTTCTGGTGCTTTTGCAAGTTCTTCTTCTGTAAGAGCTACCGGACGGATTGCAGCGTGCGGACATACATATGCACAACGGTTACACTGGATACATGTCTCTGACTGCCAGATCGGGATATCTACTGCGATACCACGTTTTTCGTAAGCAGCTGTTCCTGACGGTGTAGATCCATCTACATAATCTTTGAATGCAGATACAGGCAGTGTGTTACCTTCCTGAGCGTTAACTTTAGCCTGGATATTCTTAACGAATGCTACTGCATCTTCTCTTCCACCCTTAACTTCTGGTGTGAACAGACCTTCGTCTTCGCAGTTCTTCCAGCTTTCCGGTACTTCAACAGCGTTAACCTGTTTAGCTCCGGCATCGATAGCATCGTAGTTCATCTGTACGATCTTATCACCCTTCTTACCGTATGTAGCTTTTGCAGCTTTCTTCATAAGGTCGATAGCTTCTTCTTCCGGAATGATGTTAGCCAGTTTGAAGAATGCAGACTGAAGAACTGTATTGATACGTCCGCCAAGTCCGATTTCTTTACCGATCTTGATACCATCGATTGTGTAGAATTTGATGTCATGGTTAGCGATGAATGCTTTTACCTGTCCCGGAAGATGTTTGTCCAGTTCTTCTACTGTCCATGGGCAGTTAAGAAGGAATGTACCACCATCTACAAGTTCCTGAACCATGTTGTATTTGTTGATGTATGACGGGTTGTGGCATGCAACAAAGTTTGCTTTATGAATCAGGTAAGTAGATTTGATCGGTTTCTTACCAAAACGGAGGTGAGACATTGTAACACCACCGGATTTCTTTGAATCATAATCAAAGTAAGCCTGTGCATACATATCTGTGTTATCACCGATGATCTTGATAGAGTTCTTGTTAGCTCCGACTGTTCCGTCAGCTCCAAGTCCCCAGAACTTACAGTTGATTGTTCCTTCCGGTGTTGTAACCAGTGGAGCACCTACTTCAAGAGAAAGTCCTGTTACATCATCAACGATACCGATTGTGAATTTAGCTTTTGCTTCGTTCTCGAATACAGCAACAACCTGAGCCGGTGTTGTATCTTTAGAACCAAGTCCGTAACGTCCTGAGTTGATCTTAACAGCATCGAATTTTGTTCCTTTAAGAGCTGCAACAACGTCAAGGTACAGAGGTTCTCCAAGAGATCCTGGTTCTTTTGTTCTGTCAAGAACGTTGATGTACTTAACAGTATCCGGAATTGCATCTACAAGTGCCTGTGCACAGAATGGTCTGTAAAGACGAACTTTAACAACGCCAACCTTCTTGCCCTGAGCAAGTAAGTAATCGATTGTTTCATCGATTGTGTCACAAACAGATCCCATAGCGATGATTACGCTTTCAGCGTCTTCTGCACCATGGTAGTTGAACAGTTTGTAGTTTGTTCCGATCTTAGCGTTAACTTTGTCCATGTATTCCTGTACGATTGCCGGCATAGCATCGTAGTATGGGTTACATGCTTCACGAGCCTGGAAGAATGTATCCGGGTTCTGAGCTGATCCTCTTTCACATGGATGGTTCGGGTTCAGTGCATGTGCACGGAATTCCTTGATTGCATCCTTATCTACGAGATCTTCCAGATCTTCGTAATCCCATGTTTCGATCTTCTGGATTTCGTGTGATGTACGGAAACCATCGAAGAAGTTAATGAATGGAATTTTACCTTTCAGTGCTGCACAGTGTGCAACCGGTGTCAGGTCCATAACTTCCTGTACGCTGGATTCACAGAGCATTGCGCATCCAGTCTGACGACAGGCGTAAACATCTGAATGATCACCAAAAATATTAAGAGCGTGTGAAGCTACTGCACGGGCAGATACGTTGAATACACCCGGAAGCTGTTCACCAGCAATTTTATATAAGTTAGGAATCATAAGAAGTAAGCCCTGGGAAGCTGTGTAAGTAGTAGTAAGCGCACCTGCTGACAGTGAGCCGTGTACAGTACCTGCTGCACCTGCTTCAGACTGCATTTCTGTTACCTGAACAGTCTGACCAAAAATATTCTTTCTTCCTTGTGTTGCCCATTCGTCTGTGGCTTCAGCCATTACAGATGAAGGTGTGATCGGGTAAATAGCAGCAACTTCTGTATAAGCATAAGAAGCATGAGCAGCTGCATGGTTACCATCCATGGTCTTCATTGATCTTGCCATTTTCTTTGTTCCTCCTTAGATTGTGTCAAAACTTTTACTTGTGTTAAAATTTTTCTACACTTTCGTTCGATATTATTATAGCTGTTCATATATGAAAAGTCCAGTCATTTTAATGTTCTGATTGTTCCTTTTGACGTACAAACCCTGCATTTTAGAAGGTTGTTTTATGTAAACTATAGTAAGTTTTGACTATCTTGCATTACAAAAGAGACGGACATCTGTCCGTCTCTCGTCATACATTATCACTTACTTTTTTAACAAATATTATACGTTGAATCTGAACAGGATAATATCTCCGTCCTGTACAACATACTCCTTACCTTCCAGTCTCACCAGGCCTTTTTCTTTTGCAGCGTTATAAGTGCCACATGCCATCAAGTCATCATAGGATACGATCTCAGCGCGGATGAATCCTCTTTCAAAATCAGAATGGATCTTTCCTGCTGCCTGTGGTGCTTTCGTTCCTTTTTTGATCGTCCATGCACGGACTTCCGGTTCTCCTGCTGTCAGGTAACTGATCAGTCCAAGAAGGCTGTAGCTTGCCTTGATCAGCTTTTCAAGACCAGATTCCTTAAGTCCCAGTTCTTCCAGGAACATACTCTTTTCATCATCATCAAGTTCCGCGATCTCCTGCTCAATTTCCGCACATACAACGAATACTTCGCAGTCCTCTTTTTTTGCATACTCACGGACCGCCTGTACTCCTGCATTACTCGCACCATCATCTGCAAGATCATCTTCTGCCACATTTGCAGCAAAAATAACCGGCTTGTAGGTCAGAAGATTGTAGCTTTCCAGCCACTGCTGTTCATCTTCGTCATTGATATCATCAAAGCTCTTTGCCATCTTTCCATCTTCCAGATGTGCTTTAATTCTTTCCATCAGTGCCAGCTCTTTTGCGATCGTCTTGTCATTTCTTGCTGCTCTGACTGCTTTGGAAATTCTTCTTTCCAGGATCTCAAGGTCTGAAAAGATCAGCTCCAGGTTGATCGTCTCAATGTCACGCAGCGGATCGATATTTCCGTCTACATGGACAATATTGCTATCCTCGAAACAACGTACTACATGAACAATTGCATCAACCTCACGGATATTTGCGAGAAACTGGTTTCCAAGACCTTCTCCTTTGGATGCACCTTTTACAAGGCCTGCAATATCTACAAACTCAATCGCTGCCGGGATGATCTTTTTGGTGTGATACATCTCACCAAGCACATCCAGACGTTCATCCGGTACAGTAACAACACCCACATTTGGATCAATGGTACAGAATGGGTAGTTGGCTGATTCTGCTCCTGCTTTTGTCAGTGAATTAAATAAAGTACTTTTTCCTACATTAGGTAATCCTACGATACCAAGTTTCATTTTCTCTATTTCCTCCTATAAATCCTTTGATTTTCAGTATAATTATCTAAATTCAGTACTCTGTATTATACCATAGCCTTTTCTCTTTGTGAATATTTAAGTTTCTGTTTTCTTTACACTTGTAAGCGACCTTATTTGTAAAACTTAATTTTCTCTAATAAATCTGTTGTGCCTGCCACCAATGGTAGGTCGTTCTTGATGAAAAAATTTTCCCGGTTATTTGAATACTTGAAAGCAAAACACTCACCCATTCCGGGTGAATGCCTTATCAAAACTTCATTATTTTATTGTTTGATTTATGTACTGGCAATTCATCATACATTGCTTTAAAAAGTCCAGCCAAATATTCTTTACTGTCAACATCTTCTACTAACAGCATCTCTTTTGCCCCTTCATACGGTAATTCATAAATCGCAGTTGCCATATAAGAAACTGCAGATTTTGTCGGTTTCACAAGTAACCTGTCATCATATATGCCTCCGACAATCCTGTCACGATAATATATGATATATTCTCCCATCATTGCACGATAACTAATTTCTTCCAAATCAGATAACTGCTCTAATATAAATTGTAAATATTCTTTGCTAGAAGCCATGTCTTTGTCCTTTCAAATACCTGCATTTTCCCATTATACTGTAATCTCAATTTGATTATCCTCAACCACAACAATGCAGCTTTCGTAATATCCATCCCCCGTAATCCGAGGTCCACTAATAACCTCATAACCATCCGCTTTTAGTTCTGCTGTCAATGCATCCACTTTTTCCTTACTTCCCACGCTAAAAGCTATATGTGAATATCCAGTACGAGCTGGTTTCTTCGGTAAATCAGCCATTTCCGGTATATTCATAATTTCAATACGTGCACCATCCTCAAATGTGAGAAAATAAGAACAAAAGCCTGTTTTCTGATTGTGATATCCATCATTAGATTTTGCTCTGAAATATTTCATAAAGAATTTTTTTGTACTTTCCAAATCACTTACATAAAGTGCAACATGTTCAATTCTCATGATTATTCCTCCACTTCTGTATTGATAAGCTGTTTAATAATCTGCCTTTTCTCTTCTACTACTACAATATATTTATGGTTAATATCCCTTACAGCCAGTAAGGAATTATCCATCTTGTTGCTTAAGCTGTTAGAATGAGTGGAGCAATAGGTCTGGCCTCCTTCTCTCAGGACTTTACGTCCGTAAAATAGTCAGCCAACCAGCCACTCTTTCGCAGCATTCGTTTTATGCAGGTTGAACCTTGATACGTTCGTGTGAAACACCCAGTAGATTGAATAGGCAATGAGAAAACTGGTATTGACCATTGCTAATACATTACAAAGGAGTATCTGTTATGAACGCTGTTGGTATTGATGTTTCCAAAGGAAAAAGCACTGTCACTATCCGAAAACCAGGAGATGTGATTCTTATGTCCCCCTGCGATATCCCAGTTTCCCTTAGTTAAAGATATGAACCCTCTTTATCAGTCTACTTTTCCAATAAATCGGTAATATATCTCTATTTCCTGTATTCTTTCGTTCTCCTCATTCGTTGTTGCTTCGTGAATAAGGATTTTTTCTATCATTGCATTTAATAACGGTGCTGTCAGTTCCTTTGGTACGGAATACTCCTTGATTAACTCAATCCACCTTTCAGCACCTATCATATCCTGTTCCATTTTACTTAATTCTTCTCTTAGGTTGGTTATCTGCTGTTCCAGTTCTATCTGTTCTTTCTGATATTTCCCCGACAGCATGATGAAGTTTCGTTCCGTTATCTTCTCACAGGCTCTATCTTCGTACATTTTCGCAAACAAGCGGTCAATCTCATTTTGTCGGTTCTCGGCTTTCTTCAAGGCACTTGCCTTTTTCTTCTTTTCCCGTATTCGCTCTGCATTGCCAGCCTTTTGTATCTTATTCAACACCTTTTCTTCGTCCTGCTGTACTGCCTTAGCCCAATACTGCAATCGTTCCAATACGGCTTGATACAACACATCATAACGGATATAGTGCATAGAACAAGTACCTTTGCCAAACTGCCCGTAGTAACTGCAAGCATAATAACTGTATGGCGTTTTATTTGCCTTATTTGTCGCAAACCGCATAGACCAGCCACAATCCGCACACTTGACAAGCCCTGCAAATATCGGCGTTGCTTTTTCCTTTGTCTGTCTACGCCTTGATTTTATCTGTTCCTGCACACGATAGAACACTTCCTTGTCAATAATCGGTTCATGGGTATTTTCTACTCGAAACCATTCACTTTCGGGCTTACGCACTTTTTTCTTGCTCTTGAATGAAACTGTTGATTGTCGATTATGAACGCTGTTTCCGATATAGACTTCACTTTTTAAGATTGCCTTGACATGAGCAATCGTCCACTCATAACGCTTGCTTTCGGGCTTTCCCTCAAAGATGTGTGCAAAAGTACCGTACCTTGTGAAATTCAGCCAAGACGCTGTCGGAACTTTTTCTTCTCGCAGTACCTTTGTGATTTTTGCACTACCGTAACCTTGATAGGCTAGGGAGAAGATTTTTTCAACAATCCATTTTGTTTCCTCATCAACCAGCAGTTTTCCTTTGATGTCGGGGTGTTTCTTATATCCTAACGGAGCATAAGCCCCATAATACGCACCCTCTGCAAATTTTGTCTTAAATGCCGATTTCACTTTACGGCTTGTATCTCTTGCCACCCATTCATTAATGATATTTTTAAATGGTGCAATCTCACTTTCGCCTTTTTCGCTGTCTACACCGTCGTCAATCGCTATGTAACGGACATTATGGCTGGGAAAATACAATTCTGTATATTGTCCTGTCATAATATAATTTCTGCCAAGTCGGGAAAGGTCTTTCGTTACAACACAGTTGATTTTTCCTGCCTCTATATCTTCAATCATTCTCTGGAAACTCGGTCTTTCAAAATTTGTTCCCGACCAGCCGTCATCAATATATTCATCAATCACATTCAAATGATGTTCTTTTGCATATAGACGCAACATACTTCTTTGTGTGGTAATGCTGGAACTTTCGCCCTGTAATTCATCATCTCGGCTTAACCTAAGATAAAGTGCAGTATTGTAAATCTGTTGTTTCATTGTCAGTTATCCTCCTTTATAACTAACCCGTGTTTACAATACCTGCTTGCAAGTAAAGTATAACACGGGTACTTTTTGTCATTCAATCTATTTCTTACAACTGCACCGATTTTATGCGATTGTCTGCTTTGCTTTTTCCAGCATAACATCTGTCAGAAGTTCTCCCATTGTCTTTCCCTTTTCGGAAAAATGCTCTTTTATAACAATCTTTGTTTTTCCTCTGTTGCCAATGCCACGCTTATTATTTGTCTTTTCCTGCCTTGTTTTTACAATATCAGCAATAACACATACCCCCTTTCTGTAAAAATCTTTTCTAAGCAATTCAACGGCTTTTGTCATAGCCCACAGGAGTTCCACCTCTGCATAGTTCTTATGTAGCCGTACCCATTGCGTGCGACGCTCTGAACGCTCAAGCTGTGGCTGTACGGGAGTATCATTATCAGACAGGACAGGTCATGGCGATAAAAGAGAACAAATCTTTTACAGGAACACAAATAAGTTGTCGCTCGCTTTTGCAGGGGAAAGGTCATGGCGTATCTGTTTCAACGGCTCGCTGTCTGTCAAACGTATTGAACTGCTTTATTCAGTTGTCAAAGAACATGAAAGAAGAAAATCGTCTTTCCTATATACCGCGTTGGAAAAGAGCAGAAGCGTAACCAATCTTCAAAACTTTTCTCTTTTCCTGCACCATATAGGGAAAGAAAGTGTCATTCTGCTAAGTTGGTGATGAAAAAATCTGATTTTCTTTTCACACCCTAACTACCCATGCAACACTATTACTACCAACTATGGAATGAAAGATTTTCTTTGCTCCATATAGGGAATGGAAACTACGGATTGTTAAGTTGAAATTGAAAATCGTTTCTTCTTTCACATCATATAGGGACAGCAACCACCGATTTAATGACCTGTTTTCAAAAAAAGTCAGATTTCCTTTCCTTGCACCATATCTGTACGCAAGTAACCGTTTTGTTGCAGATTTTTTGAAGAAATTAAAAAATACCGTCATTCCCTTGTGGAACAGCGGTATCTTTCTCAATCATATCTGCTATGTCTGTTGTCATTTGTTTAATTTTTAATTCCTGCTTTTCTGTTAGTCTTGTATGTCTGTCGATTTCTTCCAGATAATTTGCTCCTGTTTTCTTTTCAATCTCTTTTATCATCAATAAAGAGGGCATGACCTGTCTTTCTAACCAGCGTTTTGTTTTCTCCATATTGACAGCAACAGGCGTCATAATAAACGGAAGTGAGGTCGTTACATTATCTAAAAATATATCCCATAAAATATAATCGGGAAAATCTATCTGTGTGAGGATAAGGCTTGCTATGGTCTGTTCGGGATTTCTTGTAAAAACAAGTTGTTCTATCGTTTGTTCTGCTTTTCCATTTTTTAAACGAATTTCAAAGCGGTTCTTAATGTTTGTTTTTATACCTTTGCTTTTTTGTTCCTTTTCTTTTTCATACAGGCAAAAGTAGATGGAACTATTCTTTGAACCGATATAAAAGGTTTTTGCAGTATCTCCATGTGTACCCGATAATTTCCCGCTGTCTACTGCTTCATGGGTTCTTGAACGTTTCCATACCTTGTTGGCATAATAGCGTTCCCTTAGAATTTCTATATCCAGCAGTCCGCCCATATCATTGACCGCTAAATCTATGCGTTTAAAAACACCTTGATAATCTATACAACATCTTAAAAAGTAATACCAGTCTATCCCTCTTGCCTGTAAAACATATTCCAAGTTCCGACACCCCATACCTCTTAATTCCAATAAAACACCCATAGAACTATCTTTAGAAGCATTTACACTAATATCCCCATAGACATACTGTTCTTCATAGCCATACATTCCGTAATCTTCATGGATAAAATATTCGCTCTTCATTGCCAGTACATTTTTTATAATTTCCAATGCGTCTGTGGTGAGAAAACGAACACGCAGGTAGTCAATCGTTAAAGTGAAAGGCTGAGTACAATTACAATAATCAAGATAATGTAGAAGTATATGTTTCATTTCTTTACTGGCTTTTGTTTTTCCGTTTTCAATTTCATTTAAGTTCTGCCTGCTGATTTGCAATTCCTGTGCCAGTCGTGATTGCGAATAATCACAGTCTTTTCTCTTTTGCTTTAATGTTTCAATAAATTTCATATCATTCATGCTTTATTCCTCCAATCAAAAAAGGCATATACTCATAGAAGCATACGCCTTGTATCTTATCATTATTTGCTATTGATATGCTGTTTTAGACCTGTCGGATCGAAAAAATAGGATGTGAAGTGAAATAAGTTCTTATAACCTTGTAAATCGTTGCATATCAGCAGTTTTGTATTTGTTTTTGCTCTTGTCTTTTGTAATAGTACCCCCCTGTTAGATAACGGGGGCTTTGAACGGCTCGCAAGCTCGCCGAACCGCCGAAGCGAACCGCCCCCTTGCAAGCATGGCGGAAAAATCTTAAGGATTTTCCCGCCAACGTGGTCGGATCGCTCCGTCGGTTTAACAGCTTTTCTGTTTCTCTCTAGTTATCTACGCATATAAATCAAATCGGTTATTCCGTTATAAGTCTGTGTTTTACAAAGCCTTAACTTTATTTCCCTGTCTATGTTGCCCAAAAGACGAACCCCATTTCCTAACAGAGTAGGAATAACAGAAATGTAATATTTATCAATCATATTTTTGCTTACCAACTGCTGAACAAGATTTGCTCCGCCACAAATCCAAATATCCTTTCCTGCTTCTTGTTTTAGCCGTTCCAATAATAAAACAGGATTTTCACTTGTAAAATGAATTTGTTGGGAAGAATTGCACTCTTTATGTGTTAATACATAAGTTGTAAATTTATTATATACCCATTCTTGCGGAGAAAGTTCAGTAACAACCTGATGAGAAGTATTCCACCCCATTAAGACAGTATCTATATCTTTGGTAAATTCTGTATAAGTGTCGATGTTTTCATTGTCATTTCCATGACCATTTAGCCAAGCTACTCCACCATTACCGTCCGCAATATATCCGTCAAGGCTCATGGCAATAAATAAAACTACTTTTCTCATTTTTTCTCTTTTATAAATACAAACAGGAATTTATTTCTCTTTTTTACTCATAAGGGAACAACTGATTGCTACAAATAAACCCATTAAAATCCATGGAAATGCTGCTCTTATAAAATCACTAACCATACTTTATTCCTCCTTAAATTCCAATTTCCTTAGTTCTACAAACTGAAATTTTTGCCTATGAATGTATCTTGTTCTTTATACGCAAACAGGCTTCTGTGTGCATAATCCAATGTCTTGAAAACGGCATTTGAATTAGTCCACAAATATCTTTATTACACCAATAATCAATCAGCCAAATTGCTTTTTCATTGTCGTTTACTACATTCAACGATTCTAAGTATCCTTTTCTTTCTTTCGGTATTTTTCTTTTCAATTCATCATAAGATAACCGTTCAAGCATTTTCTCAGTGCTTTCCCATACTTCGAAAATATATAAATATAATTCTTCCAGATTAAGCTGTTTTGAAAAGTCTGCAATCTGCTGTTTCATGAGTTCATTTCCTGTTGTAATGATAGGTGAATTGATACGCTCTTGATAATTGCCTGCAAAAAATACTTGTTCATCTTCATTTATCACTGTATGCACAACTATATCTTCAATGCGGAAAATATGCCAAATAGAATAAGCAATCGTCTTACTATGATAACCATCAGCGTTTATGAAGGGGATTGAGTTAAAATCTTCTCTGCATAATTCTTCTTTGAAAGATACTAAGGTTTGTATTAACTGACTTCGTAAAGTAAGTAAAGTATCAATACCCCTCTTATAAGTATCTTTCTTTTTTATTTGTGCCTGCATTGTTTTATTAAGTTCAGACCATTCCTTATTCATATTCAATCCTCTCTCAAATTCTGATTTTATCGCCCCATACAAACTGGAATTTGTCTTACAACAATTTATATATGCATAAAAAGCAATATATTTATGAAAACACCCTAAATCCAAAATTTACTCAATTCATTTTTTCCTTACATAAAATGTTCTCGTATATTTCACTTCCTCACCAAGTGTTTCCCCTATCAAAACTTCAAAATCATTGATATCAAATTCTGGAAAGAATGTATCTCCATCTTCAATATTTAAATCTACTTCTGTGATATACATTTTATCTACTATTTGCAAAGCTTCCTTAAATAGTCCATATCCACCAGATATGTATACATCTCGTCCTTTAGCCAATAATAATGCATCTTCTAATGATTTAACTGAAACTAAATTATCTCCTTGATACTCTGTTGTGGTGGAAACAACAATATTCATTCTATTAGGCAACGGATGACCGATTTCTTCATAAGACTTTCGCCCCATAATAACCACATTACCCGTTGTTAACTCTCTAAATTGCTTTTGTTCTCCCTTTATTTTCCATGGTATATTACCATTCTTGCCTATAACATTATTCTTTGACCTCGCAACAATCAAACCTATCATCTATTTCATCCTCCATAATATGATGTCGTACCTGTGATTCCATCAAGTGCACCACATCTTAACAAACTCAAAATTATCTCGAACTAACCAGCTCGACAAATTCCTTTTTTGTCTTCATCTGCATTATATCATATTGTTATAAGCATTGCCATTTCTTTTCTGCTTTTGAAAAGTTACTTATCAGCCTATGTTTTGTAAAGGGTGATATTCAGCATTTCTCACGCAACAAGCCCTTGACAAACCATAGACTAATAAGTTTTAAGGTAATCAAGCAGAAATGAAATAGTCTGCTGTTTCACGGCAACAAAAAAGAGATACCAACACACTTATGTAGTATCTCTTAGTCTAGTAGCAATATTCTTTTGTTTGCAAGCAGGTAAACATGGGCTGTTTCTTAATATCTTTTTGTTTGGGAAACACCTCATTCCCAGTCTGCCA
>NZ_BAAHSG010000044.1:0-106106 GCF_054660775.1 Allocoprococcus similis | reverse complement strand
CCGACTTTCCTATAATTTAGTTGAGTTTTTTGTTATGTGCGCCACTGGAAGCTGCAACTTCCGGGCGCATTTTTATTGTCTTTACGCCTATCCTATCCAAATGATTTGCCAGATCCGACAAGTATGCAATCGCATTATTCTTGTAATACTCGGATGTACCGTCAACCCTTTCCAGCGACTGCAGTTTGTTGATCATCTTATCAATCTCTGACGTTCTCATGCTCTTACGCTGCTTCTCTTCTGGCATGCTCTCTCGCCTCCCTTATTTTCCTTTTCCGGTACTGCCATTCCCGTATCCGGAAATATTCCAGTGCAAATGCTCCAGTAGTAAGTGTTGTGATTCCAAGTGCTGCATATAAGTAAAACAGCTCCTGACTTTTCACTGAGCACGCACCAGCCATCATCAAGATTCCGGTAATGCTTGCCGTTACGCTAAGTGTCTTTGCGATCTTGTAAAACATCTCTTATCCCTCCTTTGCTTGTCCAACTGGTTCCGCTTACGCGGTTTTCTCCTGCTGGTACCCAAAATGCTCTACAAACTTTCTGGTCATTTCCATGACTGCCTTTTGCTTTTCCTCCGGCATCATGGTTGCCATGTCAATTTCTTTTCCATCAATTTCTGCAATAAAAATATGTTGCAAATCCACCACCTCTCTTTAAACTATGCGATGCTGGTTGTACTTGTTGATTTACCCTGTTGAATTCTTCTTATTTCCCTTTAACACCACAATATTTTTGTCTCATCCTGTCCTTTCATAACGGATCGAAACTCGGCGTCCAATATGAAGCGTTTCTCATCAAGCGCATCATTTCCGTGATATTCGTCTCGCTTATAGTTTTTTTTGATAACCGTATCTAACCCGAATATTACCATTTTCTCTGAATATCCCCTAAGCAATGCTCTCCGTGCTAACTTTTGCAGTCCT
Source organism: Allocoprococcus similis (assembly GCF_054660775.1). Classification (NCBI taxonomy): domain Bacteria; kingdom Bacillati; phylum Bacillota; class Clostridia; order Lachnospirales; family Lachnospiraceae; genus Allocoprococcus; species Allocoprococcus similis. The sequence continues at coordinate 105,180 of NZ_BAAHSG010000044.1, read as the reverse complement.
CGGAAACTAATGCGGTCAGATAGCTCTGGATACTGATTAACAAGCTTTCTTGCGATTTGTGTCTCGCCTACATCTTGATTCATAATTTTAATCACACTCCATAGATAACTGGGCGTTGTATTCTTGAATCATAATCCTTGTATTTGTACACGGCTGCCAATTCTTTACATACTGCACAGCTTCATCGAATTTCTTTTTTGGAACATTATTTCTCGCATTGACATTAAAGTAATGTTTCAAATCTCTGTTGCATTCCGCAAATACCTTTTTACTGATTTCTTTATAGGCATTACTTTCTTTCCCGCCAAGTGCATCAATAACCACTCTGCTGACTGTATCGCCAAGCGCCATCTGCTGACCGTAATCAATAGTCATATTCTGCTCAAGATCAGCGATTCTGTCTTCGTGGTTATCGATCATACCAAGCTGAATACGCAACATCTCCTGTGGTGTAAGCGGCTTCTGATAAGAACCAGTCTTTCTGATAGCTGGAAGCACCTCGCTTGTCACCCAGCGTTTGAATCTCTTAGCTGACTCCAGCTTACTTCCGAAGATTAAAGCATATAAGCCAGACTCGTTGATGACCGTTACTTCTCTTCTCTGACCTGCGTACTCGATTTGGGTACTCAGCTTATCTTCCTCACTTACATGAGTTGGAACTGCATTTTTAGGATTTGCATAACCAAGTGCTGTTGCCACGTCTTTTCCTACAAAATATGTTTCATTATTAAGTTGTACTGTTCGGATTTCCCCGAACTCTTCTGAATTGAAAATTTGTAATTCTTTCATTTACGCCTCCTTTAGTATCTTCGAAAGTTACTCATGTGCAAAAAAAATAGGCATTGGATCATCTATATGTAGTTCATCAATCATAATTTGAATCTCATCACTACCAAAAACACCATTTTTCATCTTTTCATAAAATGTTTTTGGCGTAACGCCTATCATTTTGGCAACATCTGTTTGAGATAATCCATTTTTAGCAATTATCCCTCTCAGTTCATTTGTCTTTATCACACTTTCACCTCCGTATCTTTTTAAGTTACTCTTAGTATATCACATTTCGGTAACTTGTCAAGATATTTTTTATTGCAATTACAACATTTTTGTGCTATTATAAAGTTACTTCATAAAGGAGGAACTAAACATGACTGTTGGTGAACGTATAAAAGAAATTAGGAACAAACTAGGAATGAGTCAGGTTGATTTTGCTGACAAAATAAATGTATCCAAACAAACACTATATAAGTATGAAAATAATATCATTACAAATATTCCCTCTGACAAAATAGAGGCTGCTGCTCATCTCGGCAACGTTTCTCCAGCGTATCTGATGGGATGGACTGTTAGTGATGGTGATATTGCAAATGCTTTTATCAATGATAATTTGGAAGATATAATTGATAGCATAAAAGATTTTTCACCTTCCGAAAAAGAACATTTTAAAAATTATTTACACTTACACGAAATAAACCGAAAGGATATTGACAAATACACTACTCAGTTGCTATCACTTCAGGAAATGCAAACAAGTCCACAACTTAATGCTGCGCACACACGTACAGATATAAATATTCCTGAAGGAACAGATACATCAGATAATGATGTTATGGATGATGATAATTTTTAAGGAGATAATTTATGGGATTTTTCAATTTTTTCAAAAAAGAAGTACCAAAGCCAAAACCTACTGTTCCTGCTGTTAAAACTGTGACTGTCGAAGATATGAAGCTCTTCCCTAATATAGGATATGATTTTACAAACATTAAAGTTTATAAACATACTCCTAATTCCGATCCGTGTTATCTCATTGAAGGAATAAATCTTAATAAGGCAAGAGAGGACTTGAAAAAAATCAATAGTATAATCAAAGAACATGCCAAAACGGATAAAATTTTTTCTCGTTTCAGTATTGATGTTGCAACTGCTCGATTTTCATCTGAAGGCATGAAATCTGGACACGATGACTTTTGCTGTTTGTTTTGTTCTCCTACTACCAAGAGTGGTAAACCCGCTAAATTTCCTCTAAGTATGAGAATTGCCCCATTATCTTCGGATGAGGTTTGGAAACGCGAATCTTCAAAAACAGGGAAAACTATACATGGACGGATATATTATCTTGCGGATGGTAGTATTGGCAAAGTCGAAATCTATTGTTGGCAGGGCGGTAATGGATATTTTATAAAAGAAAATTATACTTTGAAAAAGAAAAATTGATCTTTAGGGGGTGTTAGCAATAAACACTTATGAAGCACTTTTAGATGAGGCCAGCGATATTGGTCTCACAGTAAAAGAAAAACCTCTAAAATATAATAATGGTCGAATCAAAGGTAGTCGAATTGCAATCCGGCAGGATATTACTACAACCACAGAAAAATCCTGTGTCCTTGCCGAAGAACTCGGACACCACTACACTTCCGTTGGCAATATTCTTGATATGACATCTGCTGCCAACCGAAAACAGGAACGTCAGGCAAGACTCTGGGCGTACAACAAGCAGATCGGTCTGATCGGACTGGTACGAGCCTTTGAGCATGGCTGCCAGAACCGGTTTGAAATCGCTGAATACCTGGAAGTGACAGAAGAATTTCTGGAAGAATGTATTGAATGTTACCGGAATAAGTACGGGATTTGTAAACGGGTAGATAATTATGTGGTGTATTTTATACCACAGTTGTCTGTGATGAAATTGGTATAACCGCATATGCGATTATATAGAAACACTTTTTATGAGGAGGAAAAATTATGAAAAAGAAACTTGTAGCATTGATTCTGATTGGAAGCATGGCACTGTCATTTACAGCCTGCGGCAATAGCTCCGCTTCATCAAAAGAAGCAAAGGAATCATCCAAGAAGACAGAAGCATCTACCGAAACTCCAAAAGAGGAAGCAAAGGAAGAAGTCAAAGAACCTGTTGTGCTTACTGGAAAATGGGAGTACAAAGATGATGACGGTACTTGGATGCAGGCAGATATTACAGAGGATACCATCACAATAAACTGGATCATGGATGAAGGAAACACGACTGCTGTTTACTGGGTTGGAACCTATACTGCTCCTACAGAATATTCTGAAGAATATACTTGGACATCTACCAGAGACAAAGAAGCAACCGATTCCGCTCTTCTTGCTTCTCTGGATGATACAAAAGAGTTTTCTTATTCTGATTCAAGCAAACAGATTACCTATCAGGTAACAGTTTCCGGAATAACAAAAACTATAGCACTTAGCGAAACAGACTAATTTTAATATATGACCGCGCTTTTGTGATTATATAAATACTACATTCCATAAGAAGGAGGACAAACTTTATGAGAAGAAAAATTGTAGCACTAATGTTGGCTGGAGTTATGGCAACATCTTTTACTGCGTGTGGAGGTTCTTCTGCAAGTGACTCTAGTTCGCAGAAAACTTCAAACAGTAATTCTGTATCGCAGAAAAAAGAAGAGAAGAAAGAGGCCGAAAAGCAGGAAGCATCTATTGCAGAAAGTGGGTACTATATCAGTGATGATGGAATGGGCGATGTCTATGCTTATTATGGCGTAACTTTAAACAATCCAAATGCTGATTGGGCGATGCAGCTTCCGGTTTTAACCATCACAGCCAAAGGAGAGGATGGTTCTATTGTTGGAACTTCTGATCAGACACTCTTCTATATCGCGCCAAACGACACTATTTCTTTTGGAAGTGTTATCGACTGTAACGGAAAGGTGCCTGCCACTGTAGAATTTTCGATTCACTCTGGAACTTTCGTTCCTGGGGATACATCGGGAATCATTCCGGTATCTTCATTCTCGGTTTCCAATACAAGTGAAATAGTTCAGGATTATGGCGCTGTTTCTTATACCGGAGAAGTTGCAAATAACAGTGATTCCGATATTGACATGGTTGCCGTCACTGTCCTGTTGAAAAGCAATGGTTCCATCGTTTATGGAGATACTACTTATGTAGACAACATGACAGCTGGCACAACAAAACCTTTTGAACTATCCGAATACAACCTTCCAGAACATGACGAATACGTTATTTCCGTACAAGGCTGGTAAATAAATAAAAACCGCTCCTGCGCCAACAGGAACGGTCGAGCGATGAAACATACGCCAATATGTTTCTCTATTAAGTACTCCGAAGAGATACCCAATTTCCAAATAATATTGTATCATCTTCGGAGCAGCCACGCAAGAGAACAAAAGTTCTCGGGCTGTTATTTTTGTACCCTTTTTTACATAAAATACAAAGGAGCTGATACAATGAGCCTAAAATATGCATACGGATATATCCGTGTATCCACCCACGATCAGGAAGAAATCTCTCCGGATTCCCAGGAGCATCTCCTCCGGGATTATGCAGCCAAAAATAATATTGTAATCTTGAAGATCTTCACGGATCTCGGTATCTCTGGAAGAAAAGCGGATAAACGCCCAGGATTTCAAGAAATGATTGGTCTGGCCAAAGGTCCGGATCATCCGGTTGACTGCATCCTGGTATGGAAATTCAGTCGGTTCGCCCGGAATCAGGAAGAGTCCATTGTGTATAAATCTCTTTTAAAGAAGCAACATAATGTAGATGTGATCAGTATCTCCGAGCCACTGGCAGACGGTCCGTTCGGCTCTCTGATCGAACGTATCATAGAGTGGATGGATGAATACTACTCCATTCGCTTATCCGGCGAGGTATTCCGTGGCATGAAAGAAAACGCCACCCGCGGTGCATACCAGGCAAGACCGCCACTTGGCTATAAAGTTATAGAACGTGGCAAGCCTCCGGTTATCGTTCCGGAAGAAGCTGCAATTGTCCGTATGATCTTTGATAAATATGTAAATGGGAAAATGAGTTTCTTTGATATTGCCCGACATCTGAACTCTCTCGGACTGAAAACATCCCACGGGAAAGCTTTTGAACGGCGCAGTATCGAATATATTATTCAAAATCCATCCTACTGCGGTATGATCCGATGGAACCGGATAGAAAACGCCACCAACCGGATCAAAGACCAGGACGAGTGGATCATTGCTGACGGAATGCAGGAGGCGATTATAAGTAAAGAACTCTTCGATGCCGCCCAGGAACGCCTGAAAAAGATCTATAAACCGGTTGGAAAGCGCCCCTCTTCTACATATAAGCACTGGCTGTCCGGACTGCTGAAATGCCCGGTATGCGGGCGCACACTGACCGCTACGACCATGAAGCGTGCCAACGGGGAAAAGTATGCGTACTTCTCCTGCTACGGATACAGCAAAGGAAAATGCGATAAACCACACGGTGTAAGCTCTCTGGTGATCGAAAAAGAAGTCCTGAAAGCATTAGAAGAAGCTCTTGGTTCCAATTCGATTGTTTATGAAATGCGCGAAATTCGCCCACAGGAGCTTTCTAATGAGCGTACCCTTATAAGTGAACGCCTTGCCAGTTTGAAAGGCAAAGAGGACAGGATACGTGCGTCATACAGAGAGGGTATTGATACACTGGAAGAATATAAAGAAAATAAAGCTCTGATTGCCAAAGAAAGAGACTCTCTGGAACGGCAGCTTGCAGAGCTGGAAGAAAATACGCCGGATAAGATTCTGGATGATCCTACTCCTAAAATGCTGGATCGGGTAAGCTCCGTCCATGATATTCTGGTTTCTGATTCTTACTCTCTTGTCCAGAAAAATGAAGCTTTAAAGCAGATTATAGATAAGATTGTTTACGATCGGGAATCCGATACTCTGAAAATTCATTTCTTTTTATACCACTCATAATGCCGGAAACCCTCGTATTTACGGGCTTTCCGGCTACTTTATAGGTTGTAACAATTTGGTCATCCAGTTCGGACACTGAACCTGTCTTCCGTCACAGTATTGTGTCAGAATCGGCTGCCTTACATTCGGTCTGGAAAGATAATCTGCAAACAGTTCGTCCACCACTGTAGAAATGGAGTCAAAAACATTACGTTCCGGAATCCATTTGTGATCAAAAGCCGTAGAAGATGTAATTGTGAAATCATAGCCCTGATTGCGATACCATTCGGTGTAAACCCGGTTCAGCGTAAAAGACATGATTGCCAGTACATTTGCCCGGATCGTATTTTCCGGCCAGGTTGCATAGATTTCACTGGAAGCAACATTTTTGATATAATCTTTATATTTTACATAATAATTCTGTGCGGTAGAATCGCGTGGTGAGCCATTGTGCACAACGATGTATTCCGGCACGACAACTCTGCTTAGCACAATCTCACCGGTTTCGTTTACTGGTTTAATCTCATTTTCCGGGATTTTCGGCGGATACACACCGTACAGAGTATGTGCAGGAATCACAAAGATTTCCGGGGTCTGGTCTTCCGGGACAAGTGGACGCAGACGAATCTTCTGAATTGCCGTCACACCGGCCAGTATCTCCGTTCCTGCGATGCTGACCGGCTCGAATCCCGGAGCGTTTACTTCCAGGGTATATTCCGCATATGGCTGTTCTTCATTTGTCACATCCAGGCTATACTCCACAGGCGGTGCGTCAAGCTCAATGGTTTCACTTTGTCCGGAGCTGTCGGTTGTCAGTTCTTCCAGGGGGGTTTCCGGAATACCTGTATAGGAAATACGGATTGACGCATCTGGAACGGGAAAAGAATCAATAGACGAAGTAATCTGTATCTGCAACTTCCCCCGGTCAGAAGTCTGCATGGCTTTCAAAAATCTCATAGCTGATATCCTCAAGGCTTTTTATACTGTCAGAAACACTATATGCAAAAAATATCCTTGTTGTGCAAAAATGAAGGGTATGTTATGATGAAACATACAGATGAGTATTTGGAGGAATTGAATAGATTATGCGAAAAAAGAGGCATCAAACCGGAAAAATTTTTTCGTTCATTCTTTTGGGGCTTGGCTGTCTCTGTCTTATATCCGGAGGAATCCTGATCGGCAGACAAATGTCAGCCAATCCGAAGGCAGAGAGTTCCGCGCGGGAAAAAGTTCCTTACGAACAGGAAAAAATTACGGATGCAGAGGTCACCGGAGAATTCTACTATGAACAGCTTTCTGATGAAGAGCAAACGGTTTATCGGGAAATTCTTCAGGGTATCCAGGAAAATAAAAAAGAAATTTATCTGCATTGCAGCAACGCGGATACTGCAAATGAAGTATTTCAGAATGTGTTAAATGACAGACCGGAAATTTTCTGGTGTGATGGAAATGCAACTTCCACAGAATATTCTCAGTCTGAAGGACAGAGCCGATATGTAGTAATAGAACCCAATTATCTTTATGAGGGAGAAGAAAAAGAACAACGGAATCAGGAGATTGAATCGGCAAGAGACACCTGTCTTTCTGGCATTTCAGACCTTTCAGATGAATATGAAAAGATCAAATACATTTACACCTATCTCATAGATAACGTAGATTATGATCTTGATGCACCGGATAACCAGAACATTTACAGTGCTCTTGTCGGAAAAAGATCGGTTTGTGCCGGCTATGCAAAAAGCTGCCAGTATCTGCTGCAGCAACTGGGTATTTCCTGTATCTATGTAACCGGACAGACTACAGATCCAAATGGAGGTGTCGCAGACCATGCATGGAATATTGTTCAGTGCAATGGTCAGTATTATTATGTAGATGCAACCTGGGGAGATCCGATATTTCTCGGCGAAGCTAATGGCTATCAGATACCGAACCTGATTGCTTACGATTATCTCTGCTGCAGTGAAAAAGAGCTTAAAAAAACACATACGATCAGCACGGACTATTTATATCCGGCATGTCAGTCTGAAGATCTGAACTATTATCAGCTGAACGGCATGTATTATGATACCTATGAGCCTGATATGCTGCGGGAAGTGATCGACAGATCGATTGAGCACCAGGAGGCTTATACGATATTTAAAATGTCAGATGATGCAGTCTATCAGCAGGTTGTGGATGAAATGCACGAAAACCTCATGGAACAAGGTGCAGGATACCTGGGTGAGCTGTATGGACTTTGGCAGGTTTCTTATTCATACAGTGAAGAAGCATCCCTTAACAAATTTATTATTTACTGGTTTTATGAATAAAAAGATAGTGGGCAGAACAATTGCCCACTATCTTTTTATCTACAGCGTCGTTTCCAGATTGCTTCCCGAAATGTAAGCCGCAAGCTTTTCACCCAGCAGTTTATATTTTTCGCCTTCTAACAGTGGATCATCACTCAGGATTTCACCCGCTGCTTCCCCTGCTTTTTTCAGAAGCTCCGAATCCTGGAACACATCTCCGATCCGGAAATCCATCAGTCCGCTCTGCCGGATTCCAAAAAGGTCTCCTGGTCCCCGAAGCTTCAGATCTTCATTCGCAATAAAAAATCCATCATTGGATTTGTTCAGGATCTCAAGTCGCTTTTTTGTCTCTTTCGTCTTCGAACCACTCATAAAAATACAATAGGACTGATGTCTGCCACGTCCTACGCGCCCGCGGAGCTGATGAAGCTGTGCCAGTCCAAAACGCTCAGCATTCTCCACCATGATCACCGTGGCATTCGGCACATTGATGCCAACCTCGATAACTGTTGTTGACACCAGGATCTGAATCTCATTCTTTGCAAATGCTCCCATGATCTCGTCTTTTTCTGCCTGTTTCATCCGCCCATGAAGCGCAGCGATCCGGATCTGGTCACCCATCTCACTTTGAAGAAGCTGTGCATAGTCAAGGACATTCTCCGCATCCATTGCCTCACTCTCTTCTACCATCGGACAGATCACATAGCACTGTCTTCCTTCGGCGACCTGCTTTTGCATAAAGCGGTAGGCAGTCGGCCGGTAACTGGTATCTACCACACAGTTCTTGATTGGCAGACGGTTTGCCGGAAGTTCATCAATCACCGAAATATCCAGATCCCCATATAAAATGATTGCCAGTGTTCGAGGAATCGGTGTCGCACTCATAACAAGAATATGAGGAATTTGTCCTTTTCCTGCAAGTGCCTCTCTCTGACGGACACCAAATCGGTGCTGTTCATCGGTAACAACAAGTGCCAGATTCTGGTATTCCACCTTCTCCTGGATCAGTGCATGGGTTCCCAGAACAATCTGCACTTCTCCCGCAGCAATCCTCTGATAAGCTTCCCTTTTTTCCTTTGCTGTCATCGACCCGGTCAGAAGCTCTGTTTTCACCGGAATCTGATACTCTTCCAGCATCTCTGTGATTGATTCGTAATGCTGCTTGGCCAGAACTTCTGTCGGAGCCATCATTGCGCCCTGATAACCGTTCAGTGCCGCCAGAAGAAGAGCCAGAAGCGCTACTATTGTCTTACCTGAGCCAACATCCCCCTGGATCAGGCGTGACATCACAAGTTTTCCGCACATCTCCTCCTGGATCTGTTCCCAGACTCTCTTCTGTGCTCCGGTCAGTTCATATGGCAGATTTGCAAGAAAGCGGTCGATTTCCGACCGCCTTTTTATCACAAATCCGTTTTCTGCACGCTCATTTCGCTCTCTCGTCCTGCGAAGAGCAAGCACGAAAATTAAAAATTCTTCAAATACAAGTCTCTCTCTTGCATGGTAAAATTCTGCCTTATCCAATGGAAAATGTATCCCGCGGATCGCATAGTTATACTCAGCCAGATGATATCGAAAGCGCAGATCTTTCGGTAGATCATCGGAGACGAGATCCAGATATTCCATCGCACCTTTAACCGCTTTTGCTACTGCATTGTTCGTCATACCGGCAGTTAACGGATAAATCGGCTGAAGAGTTCCGCACTTTTTATCGTAACTCTCCGGTGGTGAAAATAACTCTGGATGCTCCATAATCAGCTGATCCTTTTTGGAAACTACCCGTCCTCTTATGATAACCGGCATTCCTGGCTTCAATGAATTGCGCAGAAATGGCATCCGAAACCAGATCACCTTCAAAGTACCAGTCAGATCTTTTACGTATGCTGTCGTAATCTGCATACGCTTTTCTCCTCCAACCTGTACTCTTCCGTATATCACGCCTTTTACCGTGCTGATCTTTCCTTCTTCCAGCTCTCCTACGCTTACCGGCTCTTCATATACATCATATCCTCTGGGATAATAACGGAGCAGATCACCGATGGTAAAAATTCCCATCTTGTGAAACAGTTCCTCGGTTTTTGCCCCGATTCCTTTCAAGTTACGGATTTCTGACTGCTCATTCATAAGCCTATTCTACCGCCAGCACATAGTAGTAAATCGGCTGTCCGCCCATGTGTGCATCTACGTCCATATCCGGATATAATTCTTCAATCTCTGCTGTCAGCTTTTCTGCTTCTTCTTCGGAAACTTCTTCTCCATAATAGAGACTGATCAGTTCAGAATCATCATTTACCAGCTGTGCCAGCATGTCCTTTGTAGTGCCATCGACAGACTTGCCAACTGCAAGGATACCTGCATCACCAATTCCCATGATATCACCTTCATGGATTTCTTTATCATCGATGTGGGTATCCCGGACAGCATAAGTTACCTGACCTGTCTTTACACATTTGATTGCTTCCAGCATCGTCTCTTCATTTGTATCTACATCTTCTTCTGCATTGTAATTCAGAACTGCTGTGATTCCCTGCGGAACGGTCTTTGTCGGAATTACGATAATATCCTTGTCTTCTGTCAGATCACGCGCCTGATTTGCAGCCATTACAATATTCTTATTATTCGGAAGAATGTAAATATAGTCTGCATTTACATGATCGATCGCTGTCAGCATATCCTCCGTACTCGGGTTCATGGTCTGACCACCCTCGATAATGTAGTCCACGCCAAGTTCTTTGAAGATTTCATTTAATCCTTCTCCGATCGAAACAGCAATAAATCCGACTTTTTTACGTGGCTCTTTGGCTTTTTCTTTCTCTTTCTGGGCTGCTGCAAGCTTTTCTGCATCTTTGATCAGCTTTTCCTGATGCTCTTCACGCATATTATCAATCTTCATGCGGGATAACTGTCCATAAGTAAGTGCTTTCTGGATTGCAAGTCCCGGATCGTTCGTATGAACATGGATCTTAACAACGTCTTCATCAGCTACACATACGATAGAATCACCAATCGATTCCAGATAAGCCTTAAATTCTACTTCATCCTTATCTGTAAATTCTTTGTCCAGGAGAATAATAAATTCGGTACAGTATCCAAATTTGATATCCACTGTACTCTCAGTTTCAACCTTTGTTGCATTAACAGCCGGAGAAGCCGGTGCAAGTGCACTGTAGTCAATCTCTTTGCCGAGGAATGCATCATATGCCCCGCGCAGTACTTCCAGAAGTCCCTGTCCGCCGGAATCTACAACACCTGCCTCCTTTAATACCGGAAGCATATCCGGAGTCTTTGCCAGAACAGTCTCTGCCTCTTCAATCAGCTTCGGAAGAAATTCTTCCAGATCATCTGTCTCCTCTGCAAGTGTCTGAGCCTTTTCAGCCACCCCTTTTGCAACGGTAAGAATCGTACCTTCCTTCGGCTTCATAACAGCCTTATACGCTGTCTCTTTTGCACGTACAGCTGCTCTTGCAAGTGCAGGTACATCAATTTCACTTTCCGTCTTGATGGATTTTGTGAATCCACGAAGCAGCTGGGAAAGAATAACACCGGAGTTACCTCTTGCACCACGGAGAGAACCGGATGAAATTGCCTTAGCAAGAGAAGCCATATCCATGCCTTCCAGTGCAGTTACTTCTTTCGCTGCCGCCATAATTGTCATAGACATATTGGTTCCTGTATCACCATCCGGTACAGGGAACACGTTCAGTTCATTGATATATTCCTTTTTTGCTTCTATATTCTGTGCGCCTGCAAGAAACATCTTCGCAAGCAGTTCTACATCGATACTCTTTGTTGCCACAACAAGTTCCTCCTTAATTAGTCGATCACGCGGACGCCTTCGATATAGATGTTGATCTTATCGACGCTCATACCTGTAAATTCTTCAACTTTATACTTCACGTTGCTGATCAGATTGTCTGTTACTGCTGAAATACTTACTCCGTAAGCTACGATCACATGAAAATTAAGTGTAATCTTATTCTCATCAGAGATTCCAACCTGGATTCCCTTCGTAAGGCTTTCTTTTTTCAAAAGTTTTACCAGACCATCTTTCATGCTGACAGCTGCCATACCGACAATTCCAAAACATTCAACTGCTACAGATCCTGCATATTTTGCGATCACTTCCGGATCGATCGTGATGATTCCTAAATCAGTACTCATACTTCCCTTCATATGCCATCCTCCAATTCTCAAAATTCATATCAATAAATCTATTTTTAAACGTTGAAAATATTATACTCTATTTCCAATGCTTTTACAACCAATGCATCCTGAATGTACGGCAGCTCGCTTAACAGCTCACTGTCGTACATTCGCCAAATACAAATCCGGATTTGTATTTGGCTCATCATATACGCAAAAAACCGAAGCTTAAAAGCTTCGGTTCTCATCATTCCGCTCAGATTAAGCTCTTTCAACGCGTCCGGATTTCAGGCAGCTTGTACATACGTACATTTTCTGTGTTCCGCCGTTTTCCGTTTTAACTCTAACGGATTTTACGTTAGATTTCCACATCTTAGATGATCTTCTATGAGAGTGACTTACGTTATTTCCGAAATGAGCACCCTTTTCACAAATAGCACATTTACCCATGATTGCACCTCCTAACGATCTGAAATGTCTGCTTACATATCTTGCAGACTCACAACAATAATTATTTTAACAGAAACTTTTAACAATTGCAAGTGTTATTTTCACTTTTATGCATTTTTTGTTTCTTCATTGTGTCCATAATAGCCCTCATACTTCTGTGAGCCATAATATTTGTTATAATATCCCTTCTGGTTCTTACGCTCTACCTTGTTAAGGACAACACCAAGAACGGAAACTCCCGAATTTTCCAGCTGGTCTTTTACATTCTGCACCAGACGGTATTTTGTCTTACCTGCTTCGACAACAATAATAGCGCCATCACTCTGCCGTCCAATGATTGCCGCATCAATAACAAGACCAAGCGGCGGGCAGTCAATGATAATATAATCATAGACATTCTTCATGGACTCCAACATACCGGTAAAACGTTTGGATTCCAGAAGCTCTGTCGGATTCGGAGCCTCCGGTCCGGAAAGAAGAATATGAAATTTCGGAATATTTGTCGCCATAATCACATCTGCAAGCACACACTGTCCGGAGAGGAAGTGTGACAGCCCTTTATCTGCACCGGTAATCTGAAGTTTCGATGTCATAACAGATTTCCGGATATCCGCATCAACAAGGATCACAGATTTTCCCATGTCTGCAATTGATTCTGCCAGCGCAACAGAAACAGAGCTTTTCCCCTCTCCCGGCACACAGCTTGTTACAAGAATGACTCTTTTATCATCTCCGCAAAACTGCAGATTGGTACGCAATGTCCGGATTGCTTCACGCACCCCGTAGCTTTTCTTTTCAATCGATAAATTAACCTTTTTCACTAAAACACCTGGCTTGACACAGACGACTGTCTTGCAAGAGACGGACGTATCATGGATGGTATGTTAAGTGAACATATGTGTGAAGGATGGTTAGAGGGATATCTTCTGACAGGACGTCACGGATTCTTCGCAAGCTACGAAGCATTCATCCGTATCGTTGACTCTATGGCAGCACAGCATGCAAAATGGCTGAAAGTCTGCAACCAGCTTTCATGGAGACAGCCAATTGCTTCTCTGAACTTTATCCTGACATCCAACGTATGGCAGCAGGATCACAATGGATTTACACATCAGGATCCGGGATTCCTGGATCACATTGCCAACAAAAAGGCAGACGTTGTACGCATGTATTTACCACCGGATACGAACTGCTTACTCTCATGCTTCGACCACTGCATCAAGAGTAAGAACTATGTCAATGCAATCGTAGCATCTAAGCATCCAAGCTGCCAGTGGCTGACTATGGAACAGGCTGTTAAGCATTGTACACAGGGTATCGGTATCTGGGAATGGGCACGTAATGACTGCGGTGAAGAACCGGATGTTGTTATGGCTTGCTGCGGTGACACACCGACACTTGAAATCATGGCTGCTGTTACCATCCTTCGCGATGAAATGCCAGAACTCAAGATCCGCGTTGTCAATGTAGTCGACCTGTTCAAACTGGAATCTGACCACAAACATCCACATGGATTAAGTGATGCAGAATACGATGCAATCTTCACAAAAGACAAACCGGTTATCTTCGCATTCCACGGATATCCGACACTGATCCATGAGCTCACTTATGAACGTCATAACCACAACATTTCCGTTCATGGATATCAGGAAGAAGGTACGATCACAACACCATTCGATATGCGTGTACAGAACCAGATCGACCGTTTCAACCTGGTAAAAGATGCAATCATGCATCTGCCACAGCTTGGTAACAAGGGCTCATTCCTGATTCAGAAGATGAACGACAAACTGGTTGAACACAAACAGTACATTGCTGAATACGGACAGGATCTGGAAGAAATCAGAAACTGGGAATGGCATAAATAACACCAATCGTTTTTCAATCCAAAATTCTACTTTATACTTACAAATATAGAAATGCCCCGGAATTTTATGATCCACACATAAAATTCCGGGGCATTCTTCTTAGCGTTACCTTTCTTTACATGCTGCCACACCCACACGGCAGACATCTGCTTTGAACTCCCTTTTCTCTTAGTTCTGACTACTTAAGAACTTCTGAAACTCCTTCGATGCAATACTCTGCGGGTACTCCATATCATAGATCAGAATGATGTTTCTGGTCGGAAGCTTTTCTTCCACCTCAATCTCAAATACATTTCCCGCCCGTTTTTCTTCTTCGGCAAATTCTTCCGGAACAAAACCGATCCCAAGATTATGCCGGACTGCCGGTAAGATCAGGTCTGTCGTCGCAAGCTCCATATCCGGTGAGAACTGCAGGCCATGTTCTGCGAAATAATCATTCAGGAATTTTCTCGTAAGTGCTTCCGAAGTCAGACTGATCCAGGGATACGCCGACAATTCTTCCAAAGAAACTTTTCTCCCTTTCAGTTCTGTATAACGACTCCCTCCGATCAGAACCTCATGATATTCCCGCAGTTTCTTCATACGCAGCGGCTTATTCACCTGCAGATCCGTTGACACAAACGCCAGATCTACCTTTCCTTCTTTTACAGCGTTCACCGAATCCATGGTACTGTTATTTAAGATTTTGAAATGCACGTTCGGGTAAATGCTGTTGAACTCCCCCATTGCCCGGAACAGGAAACAATGCAGGGCTGTCTCGGTCGCACTGATATAGATCGTTCCATTCTCCAGGCTGATCAGATTGCTCAGATCACTCTCCCCTTTAAAGAACTGGGCACATCCTGCCGCCACATAGCTGTAGAAGGTTCTTCCCTCCGGTGTCAGCTTCATTCCGGATTTGCTTCTGGTAAATAACCGGCAGCCCAATTCATTTTCCAGATTGTGTATCGTTCTCGTCACCGCCGGCTGGCTTGTCTTTAATACGCTGGATGCTTTCGTAAGATTCTCATACTTTGCCACATAATAAAAAACTTTATAATATTCAAAATTCGAATTCATATGCCTCTCCTTTGCTGTCTCATTTCCTCAGTTTTGTCTGTCGTAAGTATAGCATTCATTTTTATTCTTACAATCATAAGCATCCGTCCTTTTTTACATAAAAAAATCGTTCCAGAACCTTACCGGTTCAAACCGTTTTTTCAGTTCTTTTGCCATCACATTCCGGTCTGACTTTTCAATATACACATCATTCCTACAACCGGGAATGCTTTGCAAATGGTGCCTGCGACTGTGCAGATTGGATAGGGGATATTTTATCACGTTTACAAATCTGTTGTTTTTTTCTTCGGAAGACAGAGACTTAAGATCAATGACACCACAAACACACCTGCAACTGCATTTCCATTAAAAATATCTCCTACCTCCTTCGGAAATGCGGAAAAGAAGTTTCCGGAAGTCTGTGTCAGTCCGACACCGATACAGAATGCCAGCGATACGATGATCATGGTTCTGTCATCAAACACACACTCTTTGAGCATCTTGATCCCTTCATACATGATCGATCCGAACATCATAACCGTACAGCCTCCAAGCACTGCCTGCGGAAGTGAGTTAAAAAATGCACCCAGTGGTGGGAACAAAGAGGCGAGGATCAGGATCAGCGCGCCCATCAGAATGGTAAAACGGTTAATGACTCCTGTCATCGTGACAAGCCCGATATTCTGACTGAAAGAAGTAAGCGGCAGACAGCCAAAACATCCTGAAATCGCACTGGAGAATCCATCCACGGCAAGAGACCCCTGCAGTTCTTCCATCTTGATATCCCGCCCCAGCGCACCGGTACACACTGCGGTAGTTGCACCTGTTGTCTCTGCTGCCGATACCAGGAAAACAATTGCAATGGTAAAGAATGCTCCCAGATCAAAGACCGGTTTATGGGAAGTAAAAAATACAAGCTTTGGAAGGCTGAACACACCGACCTGTTCAATCGTCTTTGTAATTCCTGAGAAATCGACCATCGGCGCAATCCCCACCACAGTAAATACAATTGACAGAAGATAACCGCAGACCAGACCAACCAGTACGTTCAGGTTCTTGTATACGCCTTTTAACAGATAACGGGCAGCCAGACACACAACCAGTGTGAAAAATCCGACCATAAGATGGTACCACGCTCCAAAATCTTCTGCCCCATTTCCACCGCCCCAGGAATCCATTCCTACCGACAGAAGGGAAAGTCCAATCGCAATTACCACACATGCCGATACTACCGGCGTCAGGAACCGTTTCCAGTATTTGGCACTCATTCCTACCAGTCCCTCAAAAATACCTCCGGCGATCACCGCACCAACCATTCCTTCATATCCAAGTTCCGGATTGGTACAGATCATCAGCAGACTCCCAAGAAAGGTAAAACTGACTCCCATAACGATCGGAAGTCTGGAACCAATCTTCCATACCGGGTAAAGCTGCAGACAGGTCCCGATCCCCGCCGCAAACATCGCGCACTGCAGAAGCTGTGTAATTTCAGCAGCACTTAAGTGATTCTCCGATCCTCTCACAAATGCCGCACTGCACACGATCAGTACCGGTGCCAGATTCGACACAAACATTGCCAGCACATGCTGGAGTCCGAACGGAATCGCCTTTTTAACCGGCACTCTTCCGTTCAGACAGTAAATATTTTCCTCTCTCACCGCTTTTGTATTTTTCTCTTTATCCATCTTCCTTTTTCCTTCATTCTCCCTTTTATTCTGTCCGAAGTGCTGTCACCGGATCACTTTTTGCCGCCTTTCTTGAAGGGATGATTCCGCCAAGCAGAGTCAGTCCGATACTTAAAAGAATCAGCACCACCGCCGGAAGTACCGGTAAAAACGCATTGACTTTGTTATTATCTGCCACCGCATGGATGATCATATTTCCAGGGATCAGAAGCAACAGTGACAGTCCAATCCCGATCAGTCCGGCACAAAGCCCGATGATAAAGGTCTCCGCATTAAATACCTGGGACACATTTCCCTTGGATGCCCCGATCGCACGCAGGATTCCGATCTCTTTCTTTCGCTCCAGTACACTGATGTAGGTGATCACTCCGATCATGATCGAAGATACGACAAGGGAAATCGCCACAAACGCAATCAGCACGTAACTGATGATATCCACAATATTCGTCACCGAGGACATCAGCGTTCCGACGATATCGGTATAGGTAATCACCTGTTCTTCTTTCCCTTCTTTTTCCATCTGACTGTTATAGGAATCCAGAATCTTTACTACTTCTTCCTTACTCTCAAAATCTGTCGGATAGATGGAAATCTGGCTTGGATTGTCAAAATCCGCATATCCCAGCTTCTGAAGATTATTGTCGTAAGAAGCAGTTGCACTCATCGTCATCGATGTCATCAGTTCTGCCAGATCATCCGTCGTCATATTCATCTGGAATGCCTTTGCAAATGCTTCCGTATCAATTTTCATCGAGCTTCCAAGCATATTCTGCAGCTGGGTTCCTACATTTCCCATTGCCGCCTGCATGGCGTTTCCGATTCCACCTGTGATCTGGGTGACAATCTGGTTCATTGCTGAAGTAATCTGCGTTTCAATCGCACCGGAAATCGCTCCGGTATAAGCTCCCATTACCTTTGACATGTAACTTCCCATCGCCGCACCAAGCTGACTCTCCAGCTGATTCAGGTCGATCACTTCGGAAAGCCCGCTCATCAGACGCTGCTTTCCATCTGCCGTGGCAAGATAATTCAGAAAATGCTCTCCCATCTTCGTCGGATCTGCCTTTCCATTTGCCGCAGCATATGCCGAATAACCGCCGGCAAGTTCTCTTGCCAGCTTTGTCAGCTGATCCGAAGTAATATTTACCACCGTATCCCCGAACGTCTCCTGCTGCCATGCATCCATAATCGCTTTGGCTTCTGGTGTCTGCAGATATTCCATCAGATGCTCTGCAAAGGTATCCGGATCCGTATAGCCGTTCGCTTTCGCATATTCCTGATAACCAGCCATTACCTGCCGTACCAGCTCCTGCATCTGATCAGTCGTAATCTGAAAACCACCAGCATTTTCAATGATTTCTCTTAAATTTTCTTTCAGGATCTTCTGTGCATCATCTGTGGTCAGATAATCCATAAAATCCCCTGCCAGATTGGAATAATCTGCCTCCGGATGGGATTTTACATACTCCTGATACCCTTCCAGAACGCTTGCGGACAGCTTCTGCATCCCGCCCGGTTTCACGGTAAGATCCAGACTACCGATCATATCTCCCAGATTCATCTGCGGCATCCCGGACACATCCAGATCGATCTGATCCAGATTCACCATACCGGACAGATCCAGGGAATTTCCGCCCATCTGGAATGCATTTCCCAGATTCAGGGAGTCTGCCGCTAAAAGATTACCAGAAAATCCATCTGAAAGCGCACTGTCATCAAATCCAAAGGCTTTCTGAAGTGCATCCTCATCGACCGTAAACAGGCTGTTCTCATCCAGTCCGTTCTTCTCTTCTGTACTTCCAAACTGCTCTCCGGTAAAGACATTCTTTGACGGATTTTTCAGCTGGTCTTTGACAATCTCACTTTTTGCCGCCTCTTTTGCCACATGCTCTGTCAGACTCTGTGGATAACCAATCCCCGGTGTCAGGGCAGACGCATTTGCATCCTCCGATGCCTGCACGATACCGACAATTTTCAGGGCTTCCCCGTTATCAACCAGCTTTTTCATATAATCCGTATTATCGGATTTGTCCTTCCAGACCTTATACTGGCTGTCATATTCGTAGCAATCCGATACGTTGACCAGCTTGAAGGTCTTCCCTAAAATATCCTCATATGTGTAATCGCCAATATCCGCCGGCGTATTTACATCTTCCTCGTTGATAAACTCCTGGATCATCTCGTCCAGTTCCATCTGATCCCTGAGTCCCAGTGTATAGAGGAGGAAATCACTCATGCCTCCATTTGGAGTCAGCACCAGCACACATTCGTTATAACTTTGTGGCCAGCGTCCCTCTTTCACATCATACTGATTCTCGTACAGGCTTTCTGTCTTCGGCATCTCATAGAACACATTGGTGCTCATCATAGACGACATCAGACTGCTGGTGCTTGCACCGGAACCGATTCCCAGTGCTTCAAAGGATTTGTCCGGATTCACCTGCCGGACTGAACCATCTTTATTCTGCCGGAAGATCCGCGGGGAAATGCTATAGGAATATTCCACTGCACTGGTGTAATCCTCAATCCCGCTTTTGCCGTCATCCAGGTATTCTTTCAGGGATTTCAGATCATTGGAATCCATCGTGGAAAACATATTGGTCATCACCTGCATGACCTTGACTTCCCCGTCTTTTTTTGTCTCCTTTTTATCAGTACTGCCCGAACCGCTGTCCATATTCCCCACCATCATGGAAGTCATGTCAAATCCGGTGCTCTGGATCTGAAGCGGATACTCGGAAAGGGTCTCTTCCTCGATCGACTTAATATAGGCATTCACTCCATTGGAAAGTGCCAGGATCAGTGCAATTCCTATGATTCCGATGGATCCGGCAAACGAAGTCAAAAGGGTTCTTGCTTTCTTTGTCTTTAAGTTATTAAAACTTAAGGAAAGTGCCGTCAGAAAGGACATCGATGATTTCCCCATGTTCTTATGCTCCGGCTCCTTCATGACCGCTTCATTGACATAAAATTCGTCCGTATCCGAGCGGATCTTTCCGTCCTTGAGTGTGACAATACGGGTTGCATATTCTTCGGCAAGCTCCGGGTTATGTGTGACCATCACAACCAGCCGGTCCTTTGCCACCTCTTTTAAAAGTTCCATAACCTGCACACTGGTCGCCGTGTCCAGTGCCCCGGTCGGCTCATCAGCAAGCAGGATATCCGGATCGTTGACCAGTGCACGGGCGATTGCCACCCTCTGCATCTGTCCGCCTGACATCTGGCTCGGTCTCTTATGCAACTGCTCTCCAAGACCAACTTTTTTCAGAGCCTCGATCGCTCTCTTTTTCCGTTCTTCCTTCCCGATCCCGGAAATAGTCAGTGCCAGCTCCACGTTGGCAAGCACTGTCTGATGCGGAATCAGATTATAACTCTGAAATACAAAACCAATGGTATGATTCCGATAGGAATCCCAATCTCTGTCTTTATATTTTTTCGTGGAAATCCCGTTGATGATCAGATCACCACTATCGTACCGATCCAGTCCACCGATGATGTTAAGAAGCGTCGTCTTTCCCGAACCACTCGGTCCCAGGATCGCAACAAATTCATTGTCCCTGAGATTCAGGCTTACATCATCCAGTGCCTTCTGTACCAGCGTACCTGTACGGTATTCTTTGCAGATATGTTGAATTTGAAGCATAAAAATTCTCCTTTTAAGTTGTAACTCATGAAACACGTATGTTTCATTGTACACCCTTAAAAGGAGAAAATCATGTCTTTTAGAAAAATTTAATTCTTTTTAGTCTTTATTTTCTGAGAAGTTCTTTTCCTGAAATACCTGGCTCTGTCATATTGACCGGATCCAGAACGGTTTCCATCTCTTTTTCACTTAAAAGCCCTTCTCTGAGGATCAGATTACGGATGGATTCTCCGGTCTTCATTGCTTTTTTCGCAATCTCCGCTGCTTTCTCATAGCCTACATGCGGACAGATTGCAGTAATTACGCCAATGCTGTTCTCTACCAGCTGACGGCATCTCTCTTCATTGGCTGTGATTCCTGTCACACAGTTATCTACGAAAGTCTGGACTGCATAAGCCAGGGTATCGATGGACTGGAACAGGCAGTAGAATACGATTGGTTCAAACGCATTCAGTTCCAGCTGTCCGCCCTCTGCTGCCATCGTGATCGTCACATCATTTCCAATGATGTTAAATGCGACCTGGTTCACTACTTCCGGGATGACCGGATTCACCTTTCCCGGCATGATCGAAGAACCATTCTGCTTTGCCGGAAGGTTGATCTCGCCAAATCCGGCTCTTGGTCCGGATGACATCAGACGCAGGTCATTGGCGATCTTGGAAAGTGTGACTGCACATGCTTTCACTGCACCGGATACTGCCACAAACGGATCCAGGTTCTGGGTTGCATCAATCAGATCAAAGGCCTGGACAAACTGAATATCAGATATTTTTGAAAGATTCGGAACAATGCGGCTTACATAGGCTTCATCTGCATTGATTCCGGTTCCGACTGCCGTTCCACCCATGTTGACAGTACGCATCTCATCCATCGCCTTATCCATACGGTGGATATCACGCATGATGGCATCGGAATACGCCTGAAATTCCTGACCCAGACGAATCGGAACTGCATCCTGCATCTGGGTGCGTCCCATTTTGATCACATGGTCGAATTCTTCTGCCTTTTTGCAGAGTGCTCCGTGAAGTCTGAGCAGTTCTTTTTTCAGATTCTGAAGAAGTCTGAGTGAAGTCATCTTGCCGGCTGTCGGAATAACATCATTTGTGGACTGTCCGCAGTTTACATCATCATTCGGATTTACTGCTGAATAATCTCCTTTTTTTCCGCCAAGAATCTCAATCGCACGGTTGGCAATGACTTCGTTTGCATTCATGTTCAGAGAAGTTCCCGCACCTCCCTGGATCGGATCTACGATAAAGTACTCATGCAACTTTCCTGCAAGGATCTCATCACATGCCTGTACGATTGCTTTTGCCTTTTTCTTTTCCAGAATCCCACTCTCGCAGTTGGTGATCGCAGATGCTTTCTTTATGTACGCAAGACTGTTGATGATCTCCGGATGCATATTCAGCCCGGTAATGCGGAAATTCTCCGCAGCACGCAGGGACTGTACCCCGTAATATACATCTCCCGGAATATCCTTTGCCCCTATTGAATCCTGTTCTACACGATAACCTGTCTTGTTTTCTTTTCCTTTTTCCATCTCAAAAATCCCTCAATTTTTCATTTTTCTCTGGCGTATTGCCTTTGTTGTTCTCATTATAGCTCTGTGTTATAATATAATCTAATACATATATTTTTATAGTAACTATAATTTTAAAACTATATCAAAGGAGAATACCTATGTTTCAGGGAATGGAATATGTCTATGAAGTTTATCTGGAAAAAAGCTTTTCCAAGGCAGCTGAGAAGTTATTTATCTCACAGCCTTCACTCAGTGCCAACGTAAAGCGTGTCGAGCACCACATCGGATATCCGATCTTTGACCGGAGTACCAAACCACTGTCCCTTACCGAATGTGGGGTACAGTATATCAAAGCGATAGAAAAAATAAAAAGTATCCAGAATGAATTTGAAGGATTTGTAAACGACTGGGGCGATCTGAGAAAAGGAACACTCATCCTCGGAGGAAGCAACCTGTTTTCCTCCTGGATCCTGCCTCCGCTGATTGCGGATTTTGCCCGCAGATATCCTCTGATCCAGATCAGCCTGATTGAAGAAACCACTGCCAATCTTGCCCGTATGCTGCGACACGGGCAACTGGATCTGATGCTGGACAGCAGCGTTCTGGATGCCGCCATCTACAGCTGCCGTAAATTTCAGGAAGAGCACCTGATCCTTGCTGTTCCGGGAGCATTCCCGATCAATAATAGGCTGCGCTCCTATCAGCTTCCTGTAGAAGATATCCTGAGCAAAAAATTTCTGGAAGAATCCTGTCCTCCCGTTCCTCTGACACGCTTTAAAAGTGAGCCATTTATTATGCTGAAACCGGAAAACGACACAGGGAAACGTGCCCGTATGATCTGTCAGAACAATCTCTTTGAACCAAATATCATCCTGGAAATGGATCAGCAGATGACTTCTTACAACATCACCTGCTCCGGCATGGGGATCTCTTTTATCGGAGATATCATGCTCTCAAAAGTACCTCTTACCTCTGATGTGGTGTACTATAAGCTTCCTGCAGGCGAAAGCAGCCGTGACATCCGGTTCTACTGGAAAAATGGTCGCTACCAGACAAGAGCAATGGAAGAATTTTTAAAAATGGCGTGCCAGTAAGGCACGCCACTTGACTGTAGAACAGATACTTTGTATTCATCTGCAATCTTGGATCCGACAAATATTTCTACTCTACATAAACCTACTCACTTCTGAGTGCATCGATCGGATTCATGTTCGCCGCCTTCACCGACGGAAGAAGTCCGAAAATAATTCCGATCAGTGTGGAAAATACTACTCCGACCAGAATAGACACTCCGCTGATTGCCACCGGAACTGCCGAGACTGCGGAAATAATATAGGCAAGCGCAATCCCTCCTGCCACACCGATCAGACCTCCGAGAAGGGTAAGCACTGCCGCTTCCGTCAGAAACTGCGTCAGGATCCTTCTTTTTCTCGCGCCAAGCGCCTTCTTCAGTCCGATCTCCCTAGTTCTTTCTGTTACGGATACCAGCATAATATTCATGACACCGATTCCGCCAACCAACAGGGAAATACTTGCGATCCATATCAGCTGCTGATTCGTAGAATTACTGATCTCCTGGATCTGGTTTGCCTGTTCCAGAAGATCCTCCCCTTTATATTTGATCGTATCATCGGACACCGTCAGATAACTGTTCAGGATATCTGCCGCCTTTTCTCCTGCCGCTGTCATCTCATCTGTGCTTGTCGCGCGGACAACCAGATTCTGCGGTTCATCATACTGATAAATAATCGGCCACAGTGTATCCGGAATACAGATCGTTCCGCTTCCATCCGTGGATACATAACGGTAATAGTCTTCCATCGAATTAATCACCGGCTGCGAATTTTCTTTTCTCGCCATCATACCGATCACAGTAAATGGCTCCCCTTTAACCTCAATAATCTTTCCGATCACATTTCCATCCGGGAATAGAGCTGTGGCTGTCGTTTTATCAAGCAGCACAACTTTCCGGTTTGCAGTAAAATCTTTTTCGGAAAAGCCACGCCCTTTTGTGATCTGAAATCCATAGGCATTCAGATAATTGGAATCTATCCCAAGAATATTACAGCTTGCCAGCTTCTGACTGCCTGCATATACAGCATCATATTCATTCCGTTTGTGATAAAGGGCTGCACTTTCCACCTCATCCAGTGCCTGGATCTCACCAAGTGCCTGATCTGAAATCTCCGGTATTCCATCTGGAACCTCCTGATAAGACAGATCCAGTGTCCAGTCTCCCTGATAAAGCTGGATATTGACCGCATTATTTCCCGCGCCAACCAGATTTTTCTTGATCTGCTCATTGGTTCCTTTGATTGTCGAAACAATTGCAATGATTGATCCGATTCCGATAATAATACCAAGCATCGTCAGCGCAGACCGCAGCTTATGGCTCCAGATTCCCTGAAATGCCAGCCTGATATCTTCAAGCATCTCCTCACCCCCTCATTAATTATAATCATACAGTGACTCCACTGTCTTTGTCTTCGCACCCTCTTTTACATTTCTTCCATACGGAAATGCAATCTCATCCTCCATGGTAAGTCCGGAAACAATTTCAATGGAACCGTACATATTTTTCCCAACCTCTACATACTGCTTCTCCAGCCTTCCATTTTTTCCTTTCTTGTATACATAGGAGCGGTTTCCGTCTTCTCTTATGAACATCTGTTCCAGGTAAATCAAATCTCCACTGTCACCCGAAAGTCCGTCTACGGAAATACTGACACCCTCACCAGATGAAAGGTCTGCATCTTTCTCAACCACTGCAGTAAACGGATAGTAGGACATATTAGGATTCTCGCTGCTCTTCATACTTTCAACCGGTGAATTACCGACACTGGTGATCGTTGCCTCATAAAAGTTCCCCGTATTCCAGGAAGTCACCATCACAGTCATACCCTCTTTTAATTTATCATAACTGCTTTCGGCAATCCCTCCGATTACATAATAACCGGTTTTTCCGGTCACAGATATAACCGGTTTATTCTCCAGCTTTGCCTCTTCTTCGTCAAGTACAGCTTTTACCGTTCCCTCCACTGTACTCTTTACAACACCATTATTTACTTTTTTATCCAGCTTTTTCAATTCCAGTTGTGCTGTTCGCTTCTCCAGATCCAGATCTTTGATCTTCTGTTCTTTTTCCTGGATCTGCTTTGCCTGCTCTTCCCTGGTCATTCCATCTGAATCTCCCGGATCCGGCTCTTCATCTCCACCAGGGTTATCCGGTTCGTCCGGAATTTTCGGCTCTTCCGGTGTCACCGGCTGTTCCGGATTTTCGGGCTTTATCACCTGTCCGGTCTTTCCGTCCAGCGTCCAGGAATATAAAAGAAGCGTCGGTTCCTTCTCCTGATCCACTACATCAAATACGCAGACAGCCCTCTCTTCCAGCATTTTCAGCATGAACTCCGCATTCACCGTTGCCCCCGGCGCACAAAGATAGCGATACGGCTTTTCTTTTGTTCCATCCCCATCCTCATTATAAGGAGCTGCGTCCTTTGTAATCTCTTTATAAATAATCTTGTCCTTCAGTTCTTCAGGAAACGGTTTCCCGATTGATGGTTTTTCCGGTCCTTCCGGATTCTCTGGTGTCTCCGGCTGCTCCGGATTTTCGGAAGTATCCGGATTTTCCCCTTCATTTTTCTTTGCATCCGCAGTCCACATTATTCCAGGTCTGGTTCCTTTTGCAGTCATTTTTCGTAGCTCATCCTGGCTTCTTTCAACAGACGCAACAATCTTTGCATTTTTCAGCTGCTCTAATTCTGCCTTTTGATTCTGAATATTCAGTTCAATCCCCTGAATCTCCATCTGCTTCATTTCCCGCTCAAGTCCTGCAAGCGTGGTATCATAAGCAACCAGACGATCACCGATCTTCACTGTATCCCCTGCCCTGACATAAATCTCTTTAATCGTAAGGGTATCATCATGGTAAATGTCCTGGCTCGCACCTGCCTGCACCTTCGCATAATCATAAATATCCGATTCTGAATACCATCCACCATTACTCATACTGGCTACCGGTGCAACCTTGACCGCTTTTTCGCTTTTTTTCATTGCAAATAAAGTGCCGCCTCCAATGACACATACACAGACAGCCACAGCAATCCCGATCTGAAGAATTTTTTTCTTATTTCTTTTTTGAAAAGCCATCCTTTATTCCCCCTCTTCCGTGCCTCCTGCCTGTACATTTTCGTTCTTCTGAACGGCTGCTCCTTCTTTACATTCTCCATCCGGCCAGACAATGTAATCCGTCTCTTTCAGTCCTTCCGTGATCTCCCATGTATCCTGCTCCTCATCATAAGCACCAAGCTTTACATTTCTCTTTTCCAGTCTGTCCTTTTCATTTGCTACCCAGACATAAGGCTCTTTCCCATCTGCATCTACAATATAAGCAGTCATCAGATGTAATCCCTCTGTATTTACGCCGGTTCCAGGTTCGATATATACATGCTGTCCCAGCATCAGACCATCACTGGTTTCAAGCGTTACATAAAATGGATACTTAGTTGCCCGGGCAGAAGAATCTGAACCGGAATACATCTCGCTTTGTGAACTGCTCTCCGGTTTTTCCGTGTCAATCACATCCACAGATCCTTTCCAGATCTCCTCCTGGTTATTCCTTGCCCGCACCGTCACATCCATTCCCGGCTGAAGCTCACCGATATTCTGTTCACTGATTTTTCCCTTAATTCGGTATTTTCCAGTAGAAAGAATGCTCATAAATGCCTGCTTTTCTCCACTGTAATCATCATAACCAGGATCTGGATTGATCTCCTGGATGATTCCTGCAATCGTGGATGTCACCGTGGATGATTCCAGACTCTTCTTCGTCCGGTTCACTTCCAGTTCTTTTACTTTATAATTATATTCTTCCTGTTTTACATTCGTCTGCAGCTCCTGGATCTGCGTTGTATAAGAAAGCTGCTCACCTGCCGGTGCATTCTTTTTCTCTGTCGTTAAAGCCGCAATCTGTGAATTCAGATTGGAAATACTGTTCCCTATCTTCTCCAGCTCCAGATTCCCCTGCTCCAGTGTCATTGCAAGCTCCTCTGTATCATATTCAAAGAGTTTCGTCCCAGGCTCCACTTCCTGCCCTTTTTCCACGAAAATCTCTTTCACTTTCTGTCCTTCTGAAAGTGAGATTTTCAAAGTATCCTGCGCCTCCACAACACCTGCAAAGCGGTTCACGGTTCCGCTTCCGTTGCCGGTGATCACGCTGACCTTATCCGCGTAGAGGATGTTCTTCGCGGAATCCTTTCCCCCTCCCGAAACCATGTGCAGGATTGCGGCAATCAGAGCGACTGCTAAAATAAAGCATACAATAAAAATCACCTTTTTCTTCCCCGTCAGATTTTCTTTGAAATTCATTCTCATTCCCTCCTCATCATTCTACTTTTAAGGTGTAAAAGTTTGTTGAAGTTAGTCCGACAAAGTGTATATAGAAAGTGCTGCGGCTTCCCTTCGGCAAACCATTCCGAGGAACCTCTGAAAGCGGGAATCGTGTTCAGCAAAGGCTTCCACGATTCCTGAGTTTCCTCTCCATTGCCTCAATAAGGAAGCCGCAGCACTTTCTATATACACTTTGTCCCTCCAAGTTATCGCACTATACCATCGCCCCATAACTTCTTTCTGATATTCAATCATATATTCAGTATACTGGAAAACAATGTTGAATACTATTTATTTTTTCTTAATTTTCATTCATTTTTTGTATCATTTTGTTTTTGACTGAATTTTCATTCTTTATATATACATCCCTTATCCAAACACATTAGACCAGTAACTAGATACATCTTCCATTCCTCTAAACTTCACCCATCCCCTCCAACTCGCCACAGCATCCCCTTCCCCCAAAAAAGTACACCGCTCACTTCCCCTCAAGGAATCCCTGTCTTTTTTGAACACACAGAAGGGCAACGCCAGCAAAGTAGAATGGTCGACCGGGCGAAAAGAATTGTCGTAGATTCACTTATTACGCAATGGAGATGAAACCCAGGAATCGTGGAAGCCTCTGCTGAACACGATTCCCGCCCTAAGGGGTTCATCAGAATGGTTTGCGTAATGGAATCTATGAAAATTCTTTTCGTCCGGTCGACCTCACAACCTTCTCCTACTTGCCCTTCGTCCCCTTGCATAAAAAACACCGCAGGATTCCCCATCTCCCGCGGTGTACTCTTTTACATACCTCTATTCTTCTACCATATGACAAGCTACTTTATGTCCCGGTTTCACCTCTCTGAAGACCGGTGCTTCCTGTCTGCATTTTTCTGTCGCATGCGGACAACGTGTAGAGAACGCACAACCCTTAAAATCTTCGGTTCTGACCGGCTGTTCTCCGGAAAGCTCTGAAAATCCATCCCTCTCAATATACGGATCCGGCACAGAAGCAAAAAGTCCTTTAGTGTACGGATGGAGTGGATTTGCAAACAATTCTTCGGTATCGGTTTCTTCTACCAGTGTCCCCAGATACATAACCCCAATACGGTCTGAGATAAAACGGATAACACCGATATCGTGTGAAATAAATAAAAGGCTGAGTCCCAGTTCCTTCTGAAGCTGCATCAGCATATTCAGGATCTGTGCCTGAATGGATACGTCAAGTGCAGATACCGGTTCGTCACAGACGATCAGTTTTGGCCCGATAACAAGGGCACTTGCAATACCGAGACGCTGTACCTGCCCACCGGAAAGCTCGTGCGGGAAACGGAAATAATGGTCTTCGGAAAGCCCTACCTTCTTCAGGACCTCTACTACCTTTTCTCTTCTTTCTGATGCATCCAGATTGCTGTGGATCTTCAGGATATCCTCCAGGATATCTCCGATTCTCTGACGCGGATTCAGTGCAGAAAGGGTATTCTGGAATACCATCTGCAATTCTTTTCTAAGTGGTTTGAACTCTTTGTCACTTAATTTGCAAAGATCCTTTCCATCGTAAAGAATGGAACCACTGTCTGGTTTTGTCAGACCTACAATTGCACGTCCTGTGGTAGATTTTCCACATCCGGATTCCCCAACCAGTCCGTATGTCTCACCCTTTTTTATGGAAAGGGACATATTATCTACTGCACACATCCGGGATGTTTTCCCGAAAAGGCTACTCTTTCCGGTTTTCAGAGGGAAAGACTTTTTTAAGTTTTTAATTTCCAGTAAATATTCACTCATCTGTCTATACCTCCTCTTTCACTGCCTGATCTGCATATTTCCAACATTTTACCAGATGCCCTTTTCTTGCTTCCACAAGCGGCGGCTGTGTGTTCTTGCAGCGGTCATCCGCGTATTTGCATCTGGTACAGAAATGACATCCGACTGGGATCTTGGTCAGCGGCGGTACGGTTCCCGGAATAGTTGGAAGTTCTTTACCTCTCTCCACTCCAAGATGCGGGATACAGGCAAGAAGCCCTTCCGTATACGGATGCAGTGGATTGGCAAAAAGTTCTTCTGTCGTAGTATCTTCTACTACCTGTCCCAGATACATAACCTTCACACTATGACAGAGCTGCGCAACCGCCCCCATGTCATGCGTGATAAAGAGCACGGACATACCAAGCTTTTCATTCAGCTCTTTGATCAGATGCAGGATCTGTTCCTGGATTGTTACATCCAGGGCAGTCGTCGGCTCATCTGCGATCAGAAGCTTCGGCTCGCAGGCAAGTGCCATTGCGATCATCACTCGCTGCTGCATACCACCGGATAATTCAAACGGGTACTTTTTCATGCAGTCTTCCGGATTCGGAATCCCGGTCAGCTTCAGCATCTCGATTGAACGTGCCTTTGCCTCTGCCTTTGTTACGTTTTTATGAAGAAGCACGATTTCGCTGAGCTGCTTTTCAACGGTATGTACCGGGCTTAAAGAGTTCAGCGGATCCTGGAAAATAACAGAAATATCATTTCCACGGATCTCTCTCATCTTGGAAAGCGGTCGCTTTAACAGGTCTTCATTTTCAAACAGGATCTCTCCCTCGTACTGCACTGCGGTGTCGTGATCACGAAGACGGAGAATGGACTGTGACATGACACTTTTTCCGGATCCGGACTCTCCTACAACTCCGATGATCTCACCCGGCTGGATACAGAGATTTACTCCGTCTACTGCAGGAAGCCATTTCTTATGAACGGAGAATTTTACCCGCAGATCTTTGACTTCCAGAATTGGATTTTTACATTCATTACACTGCTTTTCCATTATTTCTTCGCTCCTCCTTTTACTCTCGGATCAAGGAAATCCCGGAGACCGTCGCCCAGAAGATTCAGACTGAGTACACAGACTACTACTGCAATACCAGGGCAGATCATGGTCCACGGTGCCTTTGAAAATACCAGCTTGCTGTCCTGCAGCATATTTCCCCAGCTTGCTGCCGGAGCCGGAATACCAGCACCTAAGAAGCTTAAGGATGCTTCGGAAATGATTGCCTGTGCAAAAATGAAAGAGGCCTGCACGGTAAGCGGTGAAATAACGCCCGGAAGGATCAGCTTCCAGAGGATTTTAAAGTTACTGAACCCCTGCACCTTTGCAGCCTCCACATACGGCTGCTCTTTGATGACCATCGCACTTGCACGGACAGTACGCGCCACACTCGGTGTATAAACGATCGTCAGGGCAAGCACCACATTCCAGCTGGAAGTACCAAGTGCTGCGATCAGGGCGATTGCAAGAAGAATTCCCGGAATGGCGATCAGACCATCACTGATTCTCATCAGGATCTGGTCAAGAATTTTGAAATAGCTTGCATACACACCGATGATCGTGCCAAGGATGCAGGAAAAAGCAGCAACACATCCGCCTACCCAGAGGGATACTCTGGCTCCATACATCAGACGGATGAATATATCACGGCCATATTCATCTGTTCCGAAAATATATTTTGCACACGGCGCTTTAAAACGTTCTGTGACCGTCATGGCATTTGGATCAACCTTACTAAGAAGCGGAACCAGGACAGCTACAATAAGAATTACGACAAATCCGACTGCACCGATGATCAGTGCCGGATTTGCAAGAAGTTTTTCTTTCCGAAGCTGTCTCTGCTCTTTAAAAATCGCTTCACTGGCTTCAGACATACTTTTTCTTGTAAAATACATCTTTTTTTCCTCCTATTTGCGTCCTGGCTGGAGTCTTGGATCTACGAAACCGTAAAGAACATCCACCACCAGATTGACAAGTACATACAACATGGTTACAAATAGTACAACTCCCTGAATTACAAAGACATCTCTTCTGTTGATGGAAGTCATGGTCAGCATACCAAGCCCCGGTATGTTAAACAACGTTTCTGTGACGATAGTACCTGTGATCAGACTTCCGAATGATTGTCCCACCACTGTTAAAATAATCGGCGCTGCATTTTTAAGTCCATAGACCAGAACCACTTTCATCTCTTTCAGTCCCTTTGCCCGGGCTGTATGGATGAAGTTTTTATAAAGCACATCCAGAAGGGAAGATCTTGTCATTCTGGTAAGATATGCTGCCTGTACGATTCCAAGGGACAGAGCCGGAACAAACAGATATTTCAGATGTTCGCCAAATCCTGCAGAAAGTGTGGCATAGCCTGCAACCGGGAACCAGTGGTTATACACACTGAAAGCAAGCATCAGAAACATACTGAGCAAAAATCCCGGAAGTGCAGAACCGAGAAGTGAAATTGAAACGGCTGTTACGTCAATGGCTGTTCCTCTTTTGTAAGCCGCAAGGATTCCAAGCGGTACGGAAAGGATCAGTGCAAAAATCTGTGCAAGAATTGCCAGACTTAAGGTTGGTCCAAAATACTCTCCGATTGCCGAAAGAACAGATGTCTGAAGAAAATAAGAATTTCCCCAGTCCCCGTGTAACACATTTCCAAACCAATCGAGATACTGTACCAGAAATGGTCTGTCAAAACCAAGCTGTGCATTGAGTGCACTGATCTGATCCGGAGTTGCTTCCATACCAAGAATTGCCGTTGCAGGTCCCCCCGGGATCATGTAAACTACCAGGAAAGCAACAACTGATACGACAAACATAACCGGGATCAGTGATAAAAGTCTTTTTCCGATATAAGATAACATACTGTACTCCTTCTTTAAAAAACGGCGAGCCGCATCTGCTGCTCGCCGTTACCATCTCCGGATTATTTTGAAACTGTTGCGTTCCATAAAATCGGGAATCTTAAGTAATCATAACCTTCTACTTTTGTGCTAAGAGCATTTACACCTGTGTAATGCCCGATAACAGATGCTGCACCATATTCATAAAGAAATTCCTGTAGATCTGCCCATGCAGCAGAAGCATCTTCTGTAGATGCAGCAGAACGGATCGCTGTAATTCCATCTGTAACTTCCGGTGCATCAAGTCCTGCCCATCCTTTATCAAGCACGGATAACTGGATCGGAAGTACGTTGTAGCTGTTACTTGTCACATACATGCTGAACTGTTTCGGATCTGCACGATGTTCCATGAAAGTACTGAAATCATAGCTTTCAACTTCAGCATTGATTCCAACTTTCTTTAACTGTTCCTGAACAACCAGTGTTGCACTGTACATTTCCGGATAATCCGGTGTTGTTACAAGTACAAGTTTTTCGTTATTATATCCTGCTTTCTTAAGAAGCTCTTTTGCTTTATCCGCATCATTCTGGTTGTAATATTCTTTTCCTGCATCTGTTCCCCACTGTGTATCTGACGGGTTGAACCATCCCGGATTTTCTTCGTAGAGGTCTTCGTTACCGTAACATGCAAGAAGAATATCGTCACAGTTAAGTGCAGCAAGCACGGCCTGTCTCATATCCTGGTTAGCCATGATTCCTTCTGTTGTATTAAGGAAAAGGTTAAGTGTACCACCCTTTGTAATGCTAAGTGTTACGTTAGAAGCATTTGCCAGATCATCATAGTTATCCAACGGAATTTCTTCAACAACATCATACTGTCCGTTCTGTGCACCTGCGAGTCGTGTAGATGCATCTGTAACGAAATCAAATACCAATGTCTTTGTTGCAGCGGTTTTTTCGCTTGCAAGACCAGATGTTGCATTTTCATTTCCCTGGTAATCATCATTCTTCTCTAACTTAATGTACTGATCCTGTTTCCACTCAGCAAGTTTATACGGACCTGTACCGATGAATTCGCTGATTCCTTCATCTGTAGCAGCTTCAACAATCTCTGCCGGATAAATAGCTGCGAACATGATCGGGTTAGCAAGAACGGTAATAATATCAGAAGAAGCCTGGTTAGCTGTCATCTTCACTGTATAATCATCCACTTTTTCAAATGTAGATCCACCGATCAATGTATTTGCCTTTGGTGATTTTTCTATCCAACGGTTCATAGATGCAACAACGTCATCTGCAGTCATCTCGTTGCCGTTATGGAATTTCACACCTTCACGAAGTTTAATGGTATATTCAAGACCATCTTCGCTTACTTCGTAAGATTCTGCAAGAACCGGCTGCGGCTCATAGTTTTCATCCATTGCAAACAGTGGCTCAAAAATATGATACGCAATCTGTCCTACAATGTTGGAGTTGCTGATCTGTGTGTCAAGTGTTGGCGGGTTTGCTGATACTGCAATGTGCATTTCATCTTTTGCCGCTGCTGCTTCTGTCTGCTTTGCATCTGTGCTGCCATCTTTCTTGTCTGATCCCCCGCAACCTGTTGTTGCAAGAAGAGCTGCACATAAAGAGAAAGCAAGAACACGTGAAAGTGTTTTCTTTTTCATTAATTCTTTCCTCCTAAAATTGTCATATAATTAACACCTTTTGTAGTATACATCAACTATATTTATAAGTCTAATTGTTTTTTCCTATAAGTATTGTTAATATTTTATTCTTCTATAACTATTCTTTAATTACCGCGATTACATGCTTTCTGTTCAGTCCATCTAATGTTTTTATTATATTCTTCTTACACGTTTTCAGCAATCAGCAATTTTTCCGTATAACACTTTACGGAAAGCTGAGAAGTCTCACGCTATGATACATCAAAAGTTGGGGAAATATTGGGGAGTTACACTACTCCCCAACACGCAAAAAAACCTTGAATTATCCCATTTTCATAGGAAATTCAAGGTTTTTCGTTGATTTACATGATAATAATACGGTTCAAATTCTTATGCGAACTGTAAGATTATGCGTTCATCTGAGCTGCAACTTCAGCTGCAAAATCTTCATTTTTCTTTTCAAGACCTTCACCTGTCTCGAAACGAACGAATTTCTTCAGAGTGATAGTTGTTCCGTTAGCTTTTCCAACTTCGTCAAGGTATTTAGCTACAGACTGTTTTCCGTCTTCAGCTTTTACATATACCTGATCTAACAGACAGATTTCCTTCATCTCTTTGTTGATACGTCCGGAAATCATTCCCTGGATAACCTTTTCCGGTTTCTGAGATTCTTTCGGATCGTTCATGATCTGAGCAAGAAGAATTTCTTTCTCA
Organism: Allocoprococcus similis; assembly: GCF_054660775.1. Classification (NCBI taxonomy): domain Bacteria; kingdom Bacillati; phylum Bacillota; class Clostridia; order Lachnospirales; family Lachnospiraceae; genus Allocoprococcus; species Allocoprococcus similis. The sequence goes on along the minus strand of NZ_BAAHSG010000044.1, from coordinate 70,425 downwards.
TGTGCGATGTAATCAGCATCTACGTCTGCCTGGCTTACATACTTAGCATTTAAAGCTGCTACCTGCATAGCTACGTTTTTCAGAGCTTCTTTAACAGCGTCGTTAACAACTGCTGTATCAGCTTCTACAAGAACACCGATACGTCCGCCACCGTGGATGTAAGATACTACACAACCGTCTGTAACGATCTTTTCGAATCTTCTGATGCTGAGCTTTTCTCCGATTACAGAAATCTTTTCTGTAAGTGCATCGTTAACTGTCTTAGAAGCATCTTCGTTCCAGGCTTCAGCCATGAATCCTTCCATATCTGTAGCTTTTGTAGTAAGTGCCTGATTAACAACTGCTTTTACGAATGCCTGGAAATCAGCGTTCTTAGCAACAAAGTCTGTCTCAGAGTTAACTTCTACGATAGCTGCTGTCTTATCTTCTTTAACGTCTGCCATAACAATACCTTCAGCTGCGATACGTCCAGCTTTCTTAACAGCCTTAGCTTCGCCGTTCTTTCTGAGGTATTCGATTGCTGCATCCATATCTCCGTTAGATTCGTTCAGAGCTTTTTTGCAGTCCATCATACCAGCGCCTGTCATTTCTCTTAATTCTTTTACCATGCTTGCTGTGATTGCCATGATTTTTTCCTCCATCTTTTAATATGATCTTTCGGATTGTTCGAATTATTCTTCTGTTGTTTCTTCAGCTGTTTCTACGTCTTCGCCTTCGTAAACTTCTTCAGCTTCGCCCTGGTTTGCTTCGATTACAGCATCAGCCATCTTAGATACGATAAGTTTTACTGCTCTGATTGCGTCATCATTTCCTGGAATTACATAGTCAAGTTCTTCCGGATCACAGTTTGTATCAGCAATACCGATCAGCGGGATTCCAAGTGTGTGAGCTTCCTGAACACAGATTCTTTCCTTCTTAGGATCTACTACGAAGATAGCGTCCGGGATTCTCTTCATTTCTTTGATTCCGCCAAGGTTCTTTTCAAGCTTTTCCCATTCTTTCTTGATTTCGATAACTTCTTTCTTCGGCAGTACATCGAATGTTCCGTCTTCTGACATAGCTTCGATTTCTTTCAGACGAGCGATTCTGCTCTGGATTGTCTTGAAGTTTGTAAGCATTCCTCCAAGCCATCTTTCGTTAACATAGTACATTCCGCAACGTTCTGCTTCTGTCTTGATAGCGTCCTGAGCCTGTTTCTTTGTTCCTACGAAGAGGATCTTTCCACCTTCTGCTGCGATGTCAGATACTGCCTGGTAAGCTTCATCTACTTTACCTACAGATTTCTGAAGGTCGATGATGTAGATACCATTTCTCTCTGTGTAGATGTACTCTGCCATCTTAGGGTTCCATCTTCTTGTCTGATGTCCGAAATGAACACCTGCTTCTAAAAGTTGTTTCATTGAAATAACGCTCATGTTTCTTTCCTCCATTGGTTTTTTACTTCCGTGTGCTTATGTCCGCGAACCATGCTTTTCAGCTTTGGCACCACCGGGATAAACCACACACGTGTTTTTTTGCAACGTTAGCATTGTATCATAAAAGCCCTGCATACGCAAGGCTTTTTTCAGGGTTTTCCCTGCAATTCTCATATTTTTTCAGAATCAGCAGCAAAAAAGCTGATATCCTACAAGGAGGCACAGCAGAACGATCAGGATTCCGATAAATATGCTCGGAATAAACATCATGATCACCATACCTAGTGCCACAAAAAACAGCGCAAATCCACATACCCGTTTCATCTTCGTTCCTGCTTTTTCCTCTTCTTTACAATAAATATATGCCGGAAACTTACGCCTATTCCTGATTTTCCGGAGTATCTGCTTCATTTAACAGATCTGCCACATCCTCCTCCGTCATCTTATCCTCAGAAGGAGATTTAAAACGGTCGATCACATCCGGAACCATATCAAGTATCTTCGTCATGGTATCCTGATTCTTGATATTGACCAGTTTTGTTGTCCCGTTCTGGATCACAAGCACTGCACTTGGAATCATCTTGCCGCCAAGTCCGCCTGCTCCTCTGTCCTTCTTATCTGCATGAAATGCACCTGCACCAATTGCAAAGGATACATCCACCAGTGGAAGAATGATCGTATTCCCGATGTGGATCGGATCCCCCACAACGGTCTTGGATGAAACCACTCCGTTCATCCCTTTAAATAATGCATCTACTGTCTCTTTAAACTGATTGTCTGCTGCCATCTTTTCGATTCCTCCTGTTATTCTCTGTCGAAACATTTACCACTTAAACGCCCTGATATCATGATAGGTGCTGCGGATATTCTTATCCAGAAGCAATTTCACTGCAAATATTGCCATATGAACTGCCCTGATCCTGCCTTTTATATAAACTGTACCATCAAGTACCCGTTTTTCAAAATCCGGTTCCAGATCCATATTTTCTCCAACAAACGCGTAAAGCATTCCGCAAAGCGCAAGTACTTGTCCGGTATGATAAGGATCTTCAAAACCGAAATGCAGTTTTACGCGAAGCTTTTTCGGCTTTAGAAAACGTTTCACCCATACCAGCTCTTTTTTGCCATGCGCAAAAGCTGCCTTATGGTTTTCTTTTTCCAGAAACTCCAGAATTTTGTCTTTTTTATCTGCGATATTTTTTATTTTATCACATAAATTCTTCCATGTACATTTGATCTTTTCCAGAAAATTCCGGAGTTTCTGACTGATCCTCCGGATCATTTTTCCAAATGCTTTGACCGGTTTCTTTCGCTTTCGTGGAGTTTTGTGAGCTTTTCCGGATTCTCTCTCGTCATGAACATCCTTTTTTTCTCTGGATTCACTTTCCTTTTCCGGTGTAGCATTCTCTTCTTTTTTTTCTAAAAATGTTTTCACCTTCGTGTCAGGATTTCCTTGTGTTTCTGTTTTGGACTTCTCATCTTTCACGTCCGCATGCTCTGGCTTTGCATACGTTCCGCTTTCGGCTTTCTTTTCCGGCAGCGTCTGCGGCTTCTTTACATCTACCGCATCATTTCTTTCCGCCGTTCTCTCACTGGCATTCTCCGCACCGGCTTTTTTCCTGCCATTCGGCTTTTTCTCCTTCTTTCTCACCGGTTTATCTTCCGCTTCCAGAACATCTCCCAACTTCTTCCAGGCAATCCGCCCCTGCCATTTCACATCGCCGTTCCGATACTCCACTCTTCCTGCAATCAGATGAAGCAGCCATGAAATCTTAAGATTCCCCTCCGCATCTTCCAGCTTCCCCGGAAACTCGGCACGCAGTTCATACCTCAGCGGTACAAAGAGAAGGACACCGATCACAAGTAGCAGAATTCCAAGAATCACCAGAAGAAGAATCCCGATAATCTTCGAAATCAATCCAATGATATGTAGAATCATGCTTCTTCCCTCTCCCGCTCTCTGATGTAGGACCGGATATCCAGATCCCCTGTTTTTTCATAAACTTCCTTCGCGATCTCTTCTACCAGATACAGCGCATCATCATATCCACCCGCTATGCCGACAACGAAAATGTCATCATCGATCACACTTCCCTGGCGGAACATCAACGTCGAATAAAATTCCAGCTGATTTTCCCCTTCTTCGATCAGCGTGATCACATAAGTATTCAACGGATACTTTTTTTTATTCAGTTTTGCAATCACTTTTTCTTTCTTTTTTGTCATGCTCTCGCTGACATAAAGATTTTTGTAAAACCTCATGTGCGCTGTCACCTTGACCTTTAATTATTATAGTAAGAATCAAACACCTGCTTTGCGACACTGACACCAGTAATGGTCGCCGTATCCGCATCCTCGACACAGACGCTGATCGCCAGCTCCGGATTATCCACATTGGAAAATCCGACAAACCAGGAATGTACTGTATTTCCATCTTCACTGACCTCGGCAGTTCCGGTTTTCCCTGCCACAGTATAAGACGCACCTGAAAGCGCAGCTCCTGTACCATAATCCACAACCGCCTTCATATATTCGGTAAGCTGTGCAGCCTCAGAAGATGTCATCAGCTCTTTGCAGCTTTCCGGCATGTATTTCTTCACAGTCGTTCCGGCATAGTTGGTGATCTTGTCTACCAGATACGGCTTCATCAGCTTTCCACCATTTGCGATCGCCGATACGATCATCGCCATATGGTACGGGCTGACCTGTGTCTCTCCCTGACCAATTGCAGTCATCATCGTATCTGCATCTCCTGCATCTGTTTTCAGGCGAAAACTGCTTTCATTATATTTCACATCACCCGGAAGCTTGCTGTTAAACAGCATCTGTTTGGCAGTCTTTCTCCATTCTGCCTTATCCAGCTGCAGCCCGATATTCGAAAACGAAGAGTTGCAGGAATTTGCAACCGAATCCGTCAGATTCTCTTCCCCATGGGCAGTACTGTTATAACAGTGGATCGTCGCCCCATTCTGTGAAAATTCTCCGTTACATTCAAACGAATAATTGTTATAATCTGGATTCTGCCGCATAAAAGCAAGTGTTGTCACCAGCTTGAATGTCGACCCCGGTGTATACTGTCCAAGTGTAGCCCTGTTAAGAAGCGAACTGTTCTCGTCATTGTTCAGTGCATCCCAGTTTTCCGAAACATTATTCGGATCAAAAGACGGCTTCGATACCATTGCCAGGATCTTCCCTGTACTTGGCTCCATCACGACAACTGCACCTTTGTTATCTCCCAGTGCATTATATGCTGCATTCTGCAGGTTCACATCCAGGGTTGTGACCACCGTATCTCCCGTATTCTTCTGGTCTTTAAATTCATTCGCCAGCTTTTCCAGGAAAAAGGCATTTGAAGTCAGAAGATTGAAATTCTGTGAAGATTCCAGTCCGGATTTTCCTTTTGCGGCATATCCGACAACATGTGCAAACTCTTCTCCTTCCGGATATTCCCGGGTCTCCGAGCCATCATCATTCGTCACAGTCTGTGCAAGCACTTCTCCATTTTTATCCGTAATACTGCCGCGCAGCACACGATCCGCAAGAAGATCCTGACGGATATTGTAAGTGCTGTTGACAACCTCTTTGCTTTTTACCACATTGAAATAAACCAGATATCCCATCAGCACAAGAAACAGTGTCACGAAAATATAAGTAACCCTCGTCAGTTCCTTGTTGGTCATCCGTTTTTCTTTTTTCTTACTGGCTCCGCTTCTTTCTGCCTGTGCTTCCTTCTGACGCCCCTGTCCGTCTCTTTGACTGCTGCGTGCGGCCTTTCTCTTCGGTTCGCCGTCCGGTCGTCTGCTGCGGCTTTTTCCTTGTTCCTTCTTCTTTTGGTCGCGATGTCCGCTCTCGTCGGGCAGACTCTCCAGCTGCTGATCCAGATCTGGAAGTTCGCCGTTTCTGTAATTTCTTTCTTTCAATGTCCTCTTCCTCGTCTTCTCTTAATACATACAGTCCCTGAATAATCGCAAACATAATGATCGTACTGAGGACGGACGTTCCGCCGTAGCTTACCAGTGGAAGTGTCACTCCGGTAGACGGAATGAATTTGGTCACGCCTCCGACCGTCAGAAATGTCTGGAAAATATAACAGGTTCCAAGTCCCAGTGCCACCAGTTTATAGAAGCTGTCCCGAAGCTGCATCGCAATATTCAGGAACATCATATAAACGCTGACACATACCAGAATCAGACAGAGTGCAAAGATCAGTCCCATCTCTTCCGCGATTGCCGAAAAGATAAAATCCGACTCTGCAACCGGTATCTGATCTGCCGCCCCCTGAAAAAGTCCCATTCCAAACCAGCTTCCCGTGCCGATCGCCATCAGAGACTGCGCCACCTGATAGCCACCCTCGTTGTAAATGGCAAATGGATCCTTCCATACCAGTACACGCACACGGACGTGGTTAAATAGCTTGTACGCCACAACCGATGCCCCGCTTCCCGCAAGCAGTCCCGCAAGCACGTAAAGGGGCTGTCTGCTCGCCACGTAAAGCATCACCAGATATACGGCAAAGATGATCAGCGCCGCACCTAGATCCTTGGATACGACCAGAATCAGTACATGCATGGCTGCAACTGCCGTTGTGATCACAATATTTTTAAAGGAAGTATCTTCCTTAAGACTCGCTGCAACAAAAAATACAAAAATGATCTTTACCAGCTCGGATGGCTGAAGGGTAAATCCTCCGATCGCCACGTTCAGCATTGCGCCTCCGGTCACACGTCCTACCACGATAACAACACCCAGCATGACAACACCGGCGATCGCATAAAATAATTTCCATTCTGACAGAACCTTCACTTTCCGGATAATCACCGGAATCACAAGGCTCAGTGCAACCGATATACTGACAATGATAAACTGCTTCACCGCAAGCGAATACGAAAGCCTTGTGATCATAATAAAACCGACCGCCATCAGCATACACATATTATTCACGACCAGCCGTGATACACGCGGGTAAATTTTTGTGTACAGCAAAATGACCGCCAGGAACAGAACCACCTGCATCCCGTAAAAGCCAACCATCTTTGTCTCATTTGTCTGCAGATACATCACCAGAAATGCGATCATATGAAGCAGAAACATCAGCACATTCTGCTTCCGGAAAATACTTCTCTGTGTATACTCATCTGCATAATTAAACACCGCAAAACATTCAAATGTATAGACCAGCATCAGGGCTATCATCAGATATTTTGACAGTTCTACAATTATATTGACCAAAATTCCACCTACTTTATTCCTCTTTTCCAGTGTCCCCTGGTATACGTTCCCTCCGGAAGCTCTTTTCCTTCAAAGTACGCACTTAAAATCTGTCTTACCTCCTGCTGTCTTTCGGTAGTAAACATCAGACGGATCCGTCCCGGACCAGTCCGGTATACCTCCTCCATCCGGTCACCCAGATACAGCGGCACATAATTGTAAAGGATATTATAACAGTAATCACATTCATTTTTTACCACAAACGGATTACGATATCTGTCAGTTATTGTCGTCTGTCCGGATTTTTGCTGACATCCCTTTATTGTCTTCTGGATGCAGCCTGCGGAAACCATCATCGGAAGATAACCGTACACGATGACTTCCCCGTCTTTCACCCGGAGATCCTGAAGTTCTCTTTCATTCAGTTCCACCGGAGCTGTGAATTCAGAAACACCTTTTTCCTTCCAGAATTTCCGGCTCTCCTGGTTAAATTCATAAAGATTATAATCCGTCATGATCTTTCCGGTATAGCCATGCGCTTTCAGAAAGGCATAGCTTTCATAATTTGCGATCAGGACGCCATCCCATCCGGCTCCGAAGATCCGGTCATACGCACCTTCGTACTGCTTCCTGGTTCTCTCCCGGAAAATATAAGGCATTACCAGATAAAGTTCTTTTCCTGCTGCATGTGCTTTTGCAATCCATTCCAAATAGCTGTCCTTCTCCCAGATCCGTGGGAACATGGTACAGTCCGCATAGATTCTTCCGATTGCTTCTTCTTCCACAAGCACTTTCATCTGCTCTGCCGTTCTTACCGATGCTGTCCATCCCAAAAGAGATGGCTCCTCTTTTGCGAATACATTCTGGTCTTCTTCCGGATCTTCCACTTCTCTGCCTCTTCGGTATTTCTCACAGATCGCATTCTCCAACACTTCCAGAGCCTCCCTGCGAAGCTCATTCAGGCTCTGCATCGGAAGAAATACTTTCTCTCCGATCTCCACTTTTAAAAAAGAGAATTCAAACTCTGTATTGCCTGTCTTGCGGAGCTGCTTCTCGATCCGTTCTCTGCTCATCGGCTGACTTAAGGCTTCCTGTGCTTTCTCGCCCGTAACCGTAATTTCTGTGTCACGGCACCGTACAGTAAGCTCTGCCGTCTCCTGCGGATACAGCCGGAAAGTTCCCCGGATCCGCTCTTTTACTTTTGCATCCACAAATTCTTCATGCAGTCTTCCGATCAGCGCACTGTTCCTTGTACGCATCCAGATCTCATCCTTCTTGAATGGCGTGTCTGCAAATACCGGGATCTGCACATTCATTCCTTTTCTGACTGCATCCTTACAGGTATAATTATCTGCCTTTTCCCTGCCTCTGCGCATCGGGAGCTCAATGATATCCTGTGGATACAGATCCGTCAGTGCTTTTGCCGTCACAGTTCTGCCTTTTTTAGCAAGTACCTTTACTGCCGGCACTCCTGCATGGTTCGGACGGTTTAAGGAAACCATCTCCCGTCCATTCTGTGTATGATAATAACCCGTATGGAAACCGCCACGGTTGTAGAGATCCAGAAGCATCTGCCTGTCTTCCTCACGGACACGGTACCTCTTTTTCGCATACTCAGCCGGATCTTCTCCCTCCGGGCATTCTTCATAATATTTCAGATAAAGATCTGCATACTTCCGGTACTGGAACGCAACTGCCGCCGCATACTCCGGCTTCTTCATCCGTCCTTCAATCTTGAAGGAATAAATCCCGCTCTCGATCATCTCCGGGATCAGTTCCAGAGTACAGATATCCTTAAGACTCAGCAGATACTGCGGTTTCTTGGCGTCCGGTGTCTGATAGAGCAGTCTGCACGGCTGCGCACACTGTCCCCGGTTACCGCTTCTGCCACCGATAAAGCTGCTGAACAGGCACTGTCCCGAATAACAGTAGCAGAGTGCCCCATGGACAAAGCTTTCGATCTCAAGCTCCGTCTCACCGGCAATCTTCTTCACCTCTGCCATACTCAGTTCTCTGGAAGTAACAATGCGCTGTGCGCCTTCTTTTTCAAGAAACTTTGCTCCATCAACTCCCGCAAGTGTCATCTGGGTACTTGCGTGGATCGGAAGATCCGGGAAATGCTTCCGGATAAACCGGAAAAGTCCGATATCCTGTACAATCACCGCATCCAGTCCCTGTCTGTAATAAGGAAGCAGATAATCATACATTTGTCTTTCCATCTCCCGGTCCTTGATCAGTGTATTTACCGTCAGATACAGTCTTCTCCCGTGCAGATGCACATAATCAATTGCTTCTAAAAGTTCTTCCTCCGTCAGGTTATGGGCATAGGCACGTGCCCCGAAATGAGCGCCGCCAGTGTATACCGCGTCCGCTCCTGCCGCGACCGCTGCTTTCAGACACTCCATACTTCCCGCCGGTGCAAGAATCTCAACTCTGTCTTTCATATAACTCCTTTATTCCAAACCGGCATGCATATCCGAGGGCTGCCACCTGCAGCTTCATCAAATACTCCGGTATCAAAAATAGACTGCCTCAGGACAGTCTATTTTTTGTGGTGATTTTTCATTTCTGTTTCAAGCTGTACGATCTTCATCTGCAGTTCCTGGTTCTCTGCTTTTAACTTATCCAGTGCTTTCTCTGCATTCTCATACTTGATCTGAACTGAGATCAGTTCATGCTTTAAATCGTACATTTCTTTGTCTTTTGCTTCGATGTCGCTTTCTAATGCGCCGCCCTGTTTCTTGGCTTTAAAATAATCATCTGCTATATTTAAAGCAAGAAGCACACTTCTGGCTTCCGCACTCTGCTTGCGGTATCCATCGCTGCTTGTACATTCCTCGATTTTATGGTTCAGATAGGTGGATACCTTCTGCAGATAATCTTCACTCTCGAATCCGCTCAGGGTGAATACTTTGCCGCCTATCAAAACTTCTGTATAATTTTTTGACGATGCCATAAAGAACCTCCTTGCCGCCTAATCCTTTTCTCATTATAAACTATATTCTGATAAAAACCAACCATTTTTCGATATTTTCAGCAGAAATTCTGTTTTATTCTTTATCAGTCAGCTCAAAATGATTCTTTCTGACCTTCAAAATCCCCTCTTTTTCCATTTTTTTCAACTCATGTGACAGCACACTCCGGTTGATCCCCAGATAATTCGCCATCTGTTCTCTGTTAAATTCAATATCAAAGGCATTGCTTTTGTGGCGGCTTTGCTGAATTCTCAGATACTGCTCGATTCTTTCCCGGATTCCTCTGATCGACAGCAGTTCGATCTTCCTGCACTTGCGGATATCTTCATTTGCAAGGAAATGAACCGTCTTCTTATAAAACTCAATCCTCTCACGCAGATCCAGAACACCCTCTTCTTCCATCGCCCGTACAGGGAACCAGAAAATGTGCGCCTGTTCCGATGCATAAATATTATAAGGACTCGTCTTTTTTTCACTGACCGCAATCTCCACTCCCACAACAAACGAGCTGACCAGCTTCTGGACCAGCTGTTCGGTTCCATCCCGGTAATACTGCACTTTACAGAGCACCCCGTCAAGCAGGATTCCGATATTGTTCAGTTTTTCTCTTTCTCTTATGATGATTTCGCCCTTGTCATAGGTTACGGTTCTGCCGCCTAACCGGTTAATGATCTCATCCGCCTTCTTCCGATCCATATCACAGAAGAAAATGCTCCGGTAAATCGCTTCCCTGTCTCGTTCTTTCTGCATTTATGCTGTCACCTTCTGCCCGTTTTCTCTATTTGTCCATTATAGCATCTGTAACGCTATCCTTCAAGGAACAGCACTTTTTCTTCCGGAAATGCTAGTGCATCCGGCATTCCTTTTTCTTCCAGAGTGGCAGAAATCTCTCTTTGGACAAACCAGCAGAAGTCCTCACATCCCGACTCGCATTGGATAAAATATTTTCGTTCAAATGGATAATCCACACTTTTCCATTCTTTGACTTTCAACATAGCCACGGATAACGTTCCATACACCGGAATCAGATCATGAGCTCGGATCCCGATTGCCTTCACATTCTCCGGCACAGTGCGTTCTTTAAAAGTCAGCTGCACATCCCAGTCTTTCACATACACCGTCTGCGCATCCATCCGGCAAACATCTGCAATATTTTTACAGCCGGTAAGTCTTGCCGCTGTCTTATAGCGCGGTGCATTAAATACTTCTTTTACCGAGCCCAGGCAGATCCCATGTCCATCTTCAATTACCAGAACATCTTCACTGAAGCTGTAGATTTCATCCCTGCTGTGGGACACCATGATCACCGTACCTTCATAATCACTCAGCATTTCCATCAGCTCGGTCAGCATCCGCTCCCGAAGATACGCATCCAGTGCTGAAAATGGTTCGTCCAGAAGGATCACATCCGGTTCATATGCCATGATCCGTGCCAGTGCCGTTCTCTGCTGCTGTCCGCCGGAAAGCTTTGACGGATAAAGTTTTTCCAGTCCGTCAAGCTGGAAATGATGGATCAGCTGTTCTACCATTTTCTGCTTGTCTTCTTTGTTCCCGGTAAATCCAATCCCGATATTCTGCTCCACAGTCATGTTCGGAAACAGCGCATAGTTCTGAAAAAGATAACCGACTTTCCTTTTTTGCGGCTTCAGAAAAATATTTTTTCCGGCATCAAAAAGAGTAACTCCATCGATCACGATCCGCCCTTTTTCCGGTCTTTCGATCCCGGCAATACTTTTCAAGGTCAGGCTTTTCCCACATCCGGAAGCACCCAGAATGCCGATCCGCTTTTTTTCACTTTTAAAGGCAACATCCAGCCTGAATTTTCCATACTGTTTTTTTATCTCAAGTTCTACCATTGCTTTGTATGTTTCATTCCCTTTCCAAATGCCAGATTCATAAGTACTACTATTCCGAATGCGATCAGGATTACAATTCCGACCCACACGCCTGCCGTCTGATAATCACCGTCCTGGATGACCATTGCAATCCTCTGGGAAATGGTTGCCGTCTTTCCGGGAATATTACCCGCAAGCATGGAGGTCGCACCGTATTCTCCAAGTGCTCTTGCAAATGCAAGAATTGTACCGGATGCAACTCCAGGACCTGCCGCCGGCATGATCACTCTCCAGAAAATCTTCCATTCCGGCATACCGAGCGTCTGCGCCGCATAGATCAGATTCACATCCACCTGTTCAAATGCTGCTCTTGCATTCCGGTACATCAGTGGAAATGCAATCACCGTTGCCGCGATCACGCATCCTGCCCAGGACTGTACGATCTTGATATCAAATGTCGTATAAAGATACGATCCAACGGTTCTTCTCGTACTGAAAATGAGCAGCAGGAAAAATCCTGCAACCGTCGGCGGGAGCACCAGCGGCAGTGTCAGAATTCCATCCAGCACTGCCCTGAGGCCCGTCTTCGCTTTCAGCACCTTTCTTGCTGCCCATATTCCCAGGAAGAATGACACGATCGTTGCTGCGATTCCTGTTTTGATTGAAATGAAAAGCGGACTCCAGTCAAGCCCTGCAAGGATCTGTCTTATTTCTTCCATATCGTTCCTCTTTTACTCTACGTTTGTATCGAAATAGTAGCTGTCAAAGATCTTCTTTGTGTCATCGGATGTTACATATGCAAGGAAATCATCGGCTGCTTTTTTCTTTGCATCATCTGCCTCTTTATTTTCTACACGGCAGATCGGGTAAATCACGTTACCTGTCAGATCATAGCTTACTGTCTGAAGGATCTTGATCTGATCCTCGTATCCGTATATATCTGAATAATAAGTTGTTCCAACTTCGCATGCACCCTCTGTAACTGCGATCAACACCTTGCTTACATTTGCCTGCTCACTGATCTCTGCTCCACCAAGAGCTTCAGAAACCTGTTCTGTTGTAATGGTAGACGCATCGTCTGCTTTGTCCAGAATTCCGAGATTCATCAACGCCTGACGGGTGTATTTTCCAACTGGTACACTTCCGCCTGCAAGTGCAATGCTCTTTGCCTCATTTAAGTTTTCAAGCCCGGTTACTGCTGTACCACTGTCCTTTAATGTGATAACAACTACCTGATTGTTCACTACATTATGGCGGGTTCCTTCTACTACCAGTCCATCGGCCTCAAGCTGATCCATCTGTTTCTGTGCTGCGGAAAAGAACAGATCACACTCATATCCTTCTTCGATCTGTGTCAGCAGAGTTCCTGAACTGTCTGCATTATAGACGATCTTCACATTCGGATGCTCTTTTTCATAACGCTCTGCAATATCTGTCATTGCTGTATTCAGGCTGGCTGCGATAAATACCTGAAGCTCTACATCCTCTTCTTTATCAGCCTTTGTTTCTGTCTTTTTGTCTTCTGTTTTTGTGTCGGTCTTTTTACCGCCACATGCAGCAAGTGATGCTGTCATCAGCAGAACCAGACCTGCTGCCACTGTTTTCTTAAATAAATTATTCTTTCTCATAATTTTAATATCCTCCTTTTCCAAATCCACAGTTTGGAAACGTACACACCGGACAGGACAGACAAAGTCCTCCCTGTCCAAGAATCTGGAAATCTTTTTCATGCAGCTTTTCATCACACATAATCCTTGGAAGAACCAGATCAAAAATCGTCCGTTTTGCATACATCACGCATCCCGGAAGACCTATGACCGGAATCTGCCTGCCTTCTTTTTCATAATAAGCAAGCATAAACATAGCTCCCGGAAGAACCGGTGCCCCATAAGTCACCACTTCCGTACAGGCATTTTTGATTGCAAGCGGAGTCCTGTCATCCGGATCCACACTCATTCCACCGGTACAGACGATCAGGTCAAGACCATCCTCGATCAAAGTCTGGATTGCCTCTGTGATCATCTCATGATCATCGTTGCACTGGATCTGCTTCACCTCTGTAACGCCACATTCTTTCAGTTTGTCGATCACAACCGGAGTAAATTTATCCTCGATCCGGTGATAATACACTTCGCTTCCCGTCGTTACGATTCCCGCTTTTTTCTTCTGATACGGAAGGATCTGGAAAATCGGTTCTTTTCCTGCCACTTCACAGGCTTTCTGCATCTTTTCTTCTTCGATCACAAGCGGAATGATCCTTGTTCCTGCAATCTTATCTCCGGTTTTCACCGGAAAATTTCCATGTCTGGAGGCGATCATCATCTCACCGAGACTGTTCACCGCATTCAGCTTTTCGGTATTGATCTTCAATACTCCTTCACAGTCGGCGATCAGTTCGATCTTTCCTTCCTTCACCCCGGAAGGATGCATATGCTCACCCTGACAGATCTGACGCAAGATCTCAGCTGCCTCATTTTCATGAAGCATGCCTTCCTGTTTTTCCCAGATATAAAGATTCTCTTTTCCCACAGATAAAAGTACCGGAATGTCTTCTTCGGTAACAATATGCCCCTTCCGGAAAACCGCATCCTTTACAACTCCCGGAATGATCTGTGTAATGTCATGGCACAGCACCTGCCCCACTGCATCTTCTGTTCTTACCAGTTTCATTTTTTGTTCCTCACTTTATATGGATTATGGCATAAAAATACCTGCCGTCACTACGGCAGGTATTCTGCCCAAACCTTTTTATATTCTACCATAAAAAGGATGGATAAATAAGTTGTCCAGACAACTTTTTTATTTTGTTTTATAGACAAAATCGATTGCTTCCGCAACTCCGTTTCCGATCTTTCGTGCTTTATCCGAAATCGTATAACAAAGTTTTTCCTCTATCCTTGCATCCACATCTCCGATCTTCAGTCCTTTTTTGACCGGTACGCCTTCCTGGAGCATCCCACGGACAATCCCGTGGAGCCTCGCATAGACAGGTTCATCTCCGCACCTTGCAACAATCTGCCCTTTTTTCACCACATCACCAATTCGCGCGACCGGATGCATGATTCCGTCTGCGGATGCCTTTAAAAGGCGTTCCACCGTATAGCCGCCAACATTTCCCGGAATTCCGGTGTTGGGGATTGCACTTCCCTCGCGGATCACCTCGCCCAGATGCTCACCTCTTTGCGTTTCGATCACAAAATGGCAGTCTCCGGCTGCCGTAAAGCCCGGTCCGATACCAATAACAAGAGGAGCGTCACTGATCCGGGTCCCAAGATTCTTTTTTGCCATGATTCCGTCAACCAGTACATCCGGCAGATATTCTTTCCGCACTTCTGCTTTTTCATCCACCATGACAGCAATTTTCCGCGTTGCCATAATTCTTTCTGCTTCTTCAAAATTTCCGGCAAGAACTGCTTCCATTCCTTCTACCACTGCATGTTCTTCGTACACCGCTCTTGAAAATGCCACCTCACGCCTGACGGTGAGTGGAATGGCAACATCCGTCATCAGGATCTGATATCCTCTTTCCCACAGCTCTGCTGCAATTCCCGTGGCAAGATCCCCGGCTCCTCTTATCAGGATCTTCATTTACTCTTCTTTCTCCTTTGGTAAAACCAGGTTCAGGAACACTGCAACCAGAGTAGACAGTGCAACCGGTGATTTACCGAAAATGGTTGTTACCCATGCAGGAAGCTGTGCCAGTGCTGCATTTGCCTGTGTCACACCCATTCCGAGTGCAATGGCAAGTCCTACGATGGATGTATTTCTATAATTCATCTTTGAATTATTGATCAGTTTGATACCCGTCATGGAAATCATTGCAAATACAGAAATTGTTGCGCCTCCAAGCACACATGACGGAATAGTCAGAAGAATGTAGGCGATCTTTGGCATGATTCCTGCAACCAGCATGATCATCGCTGCAATTCCAAACACTCTCTTTGCTACTACTTTCGTAGAGCTTACGATTCCGACATTCTGACTGTAGGTCGCTGTCGGGAGTCCGCTGAAAAATGCGCAGACAATATTGCTGACTCCATAACCAATGATACCACCGCTTAATTCCTCATCCGTCGGCATACGGTCCATTCCTCCGGTCGTCGTTGCTGAAAAGTCTCCGATTGCCTGAATGGAGCTGATTGCAAACAATACCGCAATCGCAACACATGAGGATGGCTCGAATTTAATTCCGAAATGCATCGGCTGTGGGAACTGTACCCATTTTGCCGTTAATACGGAAGAAAAATCCACCATTCCAAAGCCAAGCGCAACTACATATCCAACTATGATTCCGATCAGAACGGAAGAAAGCTTTAAAAAGCCCTTTCCAAAATGATTCAATCCTGTTACGACTGCCAGAGTGATGATCGCAACAAGCCAGTTCTGCCATGAACCATAATCCGCACTTCCTGTTCCACCTGCCATATAATTGACCGCGGTCGGATACAGCGAAAGTCCGATTGCAAATACAACCGTTCCCGTAACCAGCGGCGGGAAAAGATGACGGATCTGTTTGATAAATATTCCTACAATGATCGCAACAATACCACCCACGATCTGTGCACCAAGTATTGTTCCAACATCTGCATCCTGTGCAATTGACTGCATGATCGGCACATACGCAAAGCTGATTCCCATAATAACCGGAAGCCCGGCTCCTATCTGATAAGACTTAAATTTGATAAACGGAAAAAGCTGAATGAATGTCGAAATCGCTGACATTGCAAGAGATGCCTGAATCAGGACAACCGTGTCTGATTCTGAAAGTCCGGACACACCGGCAAGAATGATCGCCGGCGCAACACAGCCAATGATCATCGCCACTACATGCTGGAATGCCAGCGGAAGTGCCTGACCAAAGGATGGTTTTCCGTTAAGGTTAAATAGTTCCTGTGAAGTATTACTATTCTTCGTACTCACTTTTTTGCCTCCTTCTCTACCCACTTACAACTTTCGTTGTCAAAGCTATCGTATCTATGATAGCACGATTGGTTTTCAATGACAATTCGGCAATGTTCCATTTTTTCAACACAGAATTGCTTTATTTTTCCAAAATATTAACGAAACGATGTGATCCGTACTTTTTCACCGGAAGCCTGTTCCACTCTTAAGGCAATTCTCTCTGCCATTTTCAGACGTTTTTCGTCATCTGCTTTGTTTAGCACAATATAAAAATCCATTTCCGGCAGGACATTCTTTTTTCCACCTTTGGCAGAAACAGCCAGCCCTGCCAGTTCTTCCTCCGTCAGAACCTCTTCCACAGCTTTTCCCAGCACCTGCGCCACAAGCTCGGGCCGGAAACAGCAGTCTTTTATCCTTTGTCCGATGGCATCGAGTCCATATACAGAAAGGACCATCTGGATCTGCTTTGGAATAACCGGTTCCTTCTCCCCCGGCACTTTCGCCGGAAGCATCCGTGCTCCATCCGCTTCCACAAGAACCGGCGCAGGAAGCTCCCAGATCTTTTCCATTACCGGTACAGAGAGGCTTTTGATCCTGCCGTTTCCTGCATCCAGACCGGCGATCACCATGCCTTCTCTTTTACGCACTTCCAGAATTTTTCCGATGGAATCCCCCATTACAAAATAAGGGGCAGTCTCTTTTTTCATATGTGTTGTAGTCACCAGGACCGGGAGGGCATCCTTCTCTTTGTATTCAGCAAGCAGCTGTTTCAAAAGAGAAGTCTTACCTCCCGCACCCACAGCAGCAATTCTCGGTACCATCTGCTCCGTAACTCCAAGTGCCATAAGCAGAGACTCTTTCTTTTGAAGCTTTCCATTTTCGATGACATATACATGGAAAGTTTTCTCTCTGCTTCCTTCTGTTACCTGCATTTTTTCTATTTCCGGCATATAATCAATATCTTCCAGCTCTTTTTCCCGGCTCACCTCGTAAAATACTGCTTTTTCCCGGTATCTGCGGAACACCTTTCTTCCTCCTGCATCTCCTTCCAGTTCCAGAAGTTCTTTCCCGTACTTTGCCGGAAACCAGACCGGATTGCCTTCGTGTCCATTCCAGGTCACACATCCCGGTACAGCTTTTGCCTCCCGTTCCATCTTTTCCAGAAATCCTTCCACGCTTTCTTCTGTAAAATAAGGCTGATCCGCCACAAAAAATGCATAAGCATCAGCATCTCCTGCCGCACGGATTCCTGCTTTTACCGAATAGGATGCTCCTTTATAGCTGTCTTTTGAAATCACTGTTTTTACCGGGAAACCTTTACTTTGCTGCTCGGTTTCCTGAAATGCTTTTATCTGATGCTCAATCTCCGGATACTGTGTTACCACAATCACTTCCCATTCCGGATGCCTTTGACAGACTTTTACCAGACGGTCGAATAAATAGCGGAACATCGGCTTTTCATCCAGCAGATAAAGCAGTTTGTTCTCTGCTTCTGATTGTGACGGTTCTGTATTTTGCATCCTTTGGCTGTTAAAACGGCGGCTGTTTCCAGCCGCCAGATAAATCAGTTTAATTTTCATTTTCCATAATTCCCATTGCAATCTGTTCACTTGTGATCGGGAGTTCACGGAACCACAGACCTGTTGCATTTGCGATTGCATGCGTCAGTGCCGGAGCCGGTGTATTGATGACGATTTCACCAATCGATTTTGCACCAAACGGTCCGGTCGGCTCATAGCTGCTCTCAAATTCCACATGCAGATTTCCCATATCCATCCGGGTAGGAATCTTGTACTGCATAAATGAATTGTTCAGAAGCTGTCCTTTTTCCGTGTACTGGATATTCTCATAAAGAGTCATGCCGATTCCCTGCACGATTCCGCCTTCCGCCTGTACCCTCGCAAGATTCGGGTTAATAACAGTTCCGCAGTCAACCACTGCATAGTAATCCAGGATCTCGACATGTCCGGTCTCCGGATCCAGTTCGATCTCAACAGCGCCTGCCATATAAGGCGGCGGAGATACCGGCGAGCTGTGGCTTTCTGTTACCTGCAGCGCAATATCACTTCCGCACATTGCCCCTGCTCCGATTGCCGCAAGTGTCACCTCTTCTCCGGTCTTATCGCTTCTTGCAATGTGTCCATCGAAATCAACCTCATCCACTTCGCATTTCAGCATCTTCGCTGCCTGTCTGACGATCCGCTTTTTCAGCTCCTCGCTGGCTCTTGTCACCGCCATACCGGTCACATAAGTCGTACTTGATGCATAAGAGCCTGAATCATACGGCGAAGTATCGGTATCCGCACCTGATACTGCAATATCATCCAGATCACAGTCCAGACATTCTGCTGCCATCTGTGCCAGAATCGTATCACACCCGGTTCCCATGTCCGCTGCCGCGATTGACATATTGTAGACACCATCCTCGCCCAGTTTGATCGTCGCAGATCCCACATCTACATTGGAAATGCAGGACCCCTGCATGGCAAGTGCTACTCCGACGCTGCGGATCTTGCCATCCGGCATAACTTTTCTTGGATACTTTTCGTCCCATCCGGACATTTCTTTTACTCTCGCAAGGCATTTATCAAGTGCACAGCTGTTCGCTGTCTCCCCATAATATGCCGGCATGAACTGTCCTTCTTTTACCATATTTTTCATACGGATCTCCATTGGATCCATACCAAGTTTTTCTGCCAGTTCGTTAACAGATGTCTCGACCGCAAAAATTCCCTGAGTAGCTCCATATCCACGATAAGCTCCGGCTGACATCCGGTTCGTATAAACTACATCGTAACGGAACCGATAGGCCTCTGCCGAACCGTAAAGCGGAATCGCCTTATGTCCGGAAAGTCCGACCGTTGTCGGTCCATGTTCCCCGTATGCTCCTGTGTTAGAAAGTGTATACAGATCAATTGCACGGATATTTCCCTCTTTATCCGCTCCCATACGGACTGTCACTGCCATATCATGACGCGGTGAGGACGCAATCTGGGACTCTTCTCTTGTAAATACAATTTTCGACGGTTTACCGGTCTTCCAGGTAACAAATGCCGGATATACCTCACATACTGCCGACTGCTTTGCACCAAATCCACCACCGATCCTCGGCTTGAATGCACGGATCTTAGATTTCGGGATGCCAAGTGCATTGGAAACAATACGGCGCACATGGTAAACGATCTGCGTAGAACTCATCACATTCAGTCTTCCATACATATCCATAAAACAGACCGTCTGAAATGTTTCCATCATTGCCTGCTGCGCAGCTCTTACATGATAGGTGTGCTCCACAACCACATCACATTCAGCAAGTACTTTTTCCACATCTCNNATTCCTCTTATTATCCGCTCCTACCGGGCACAGTGCCTTCCAGCTGTCCTCCGGATGCACCAGAACCGGACCATCCAGTGCTTCCTCCGGATCCAGTACTGCCGGAAGGACCTCGTATTTGACCTTGATCATCTTCATCGCACGTTCCACACACGCTTCATTTTCTCCGGCAATGATCGCCACCGGATCTCCCACAAAACGCACATGCTGATCCAGGATCAGCCGGTCATACGGACTTGGCTCCGGCCAGGTCTGACCTGCAGTTGTAAAGCGATGCTGCGGTACATCCTTCCAGGTATAAATTGCTTCGATTCCCGGCACGCGCATTGCCACATCTGTCTTGATCTCCCGGATCATTGCATTGGCATGCGGACTTCTCAGAAGCTTAACGATCAGGCATTCCTTCGGCGCCAGATCATTTGTATATACCGGCTTTCCAGTCACCAACGCCATCGCATCTTTTTTTACAAATGGTACTCCTACTGCTTTCATCTGGCTCCTCCTTTTCTTTTGTACTCCAGAAAATCATGGATCCCCCTGAGCTGCCCTTCATATCCCGAACAACGGCAGAGATTTCCCGCAAGATACTCCCGGATCTCGTCATCGCTTGGATCCGGATTCTCACGGAAAAGTGCGATTGCATTCATGATCATACCCGGATTACAGAATCCGCACTGCTCCGCCCCCTGTCCTGCGATAAAAGAACCAAATTCTTCTGCTTCCTCCTGCAGTCCTTCAAGCGTATCTACCTTGTGCCCGTCTGCTCTTGCAGCAAGCACGGAACAGGAAAGTACCGGCTTCTCATCTAAAAATACGGTACAAAGTCCACAGTTGGAAGTCTCACAGCCACGCTTTACGCTGTAACATCCATGATTTCTCACGAAATCGATCAGAAGCAGATCATCTGCGATCTCTTCTGTAATCTTTTTTCCATTCAGTGTCAGACTAATCTGCATTCTTTTCACCTCCGTCTGTAATTTTCTCTAACGCTCTGCGGATCAGAACCTCTGCAAGATGGGTACGATACGCTGCACTTCCACGCATATTGCTTCCCATCGGCACCTGATCTGCAAGCTCTTTTGCAAATATTTTCAGATCTGTGCATGCATCCAGCTGTTCTGCCGGAATGTGAAGACAGACTGCTTTCATCGGTCTTGCCCCAACTGCCACCTTCAGTTCATCTCCATAACGGTCAGCAGCAACCGCCAGTACCGGAAAATCTGTCTTGGTATTGCGGTGTGACTGATAGCTTCCCTTTCCCGGTGTTTTCTTTACGATCACACGGACAAGGATATCATTGTCTCTCTCCATCTTTGCAAACTCTTCCAGAGAAATGATTCCACCTTTATAAAGTTCTACTTCTGTATCCAGTGCGAGGAAACAGGTCAGTACATCCGAAAATCCAAACCGTCCGAAAATACTTCCGCCGATCGTCGCAAGATTCCGGAACTGTACACCGACAATACTTCTCACACTTTCTCTGACCATATTGCAGCTCAGTTCATTTAATCCTTCATGTAACTCCAGATCACGCAGGGATACCATACAGCCTATCTTCCATGCATCCTCCGTCTCCTCAATCTGGTCCAGTCCAAGTCCGGACAGATCAATCGCAGTCTGGATCTGTGCGGTACTCATTTTCAGCCAGAGCATTCCGCCAATGATCCGGTTCGTCTTTTTCTGGTTCAGCTCATATGCCTGCTCCAGACTCTCTGCTTTCACATATTGTTTTATCTTCAGCATCGTCCCTATCCTTTCTATTCTCTGTTCCTGCTAAATCCAAGATGGGTATAGGCAAGATCTGTCACAACCCTTCCTCTTGGAGTTCTCTGTAAAAATCCATTCTTCAGAAGATACGGCTCATAGACATCTTCTACGGTTCCTGAATCTTCCCCGATCGCTGCCGCAAGGGTATCCAGTCCCACCGGACCACCCTGAAATTTCTCGATCATTGTCGTCAAGAGATTACGGTCTACGTGGTCGAGTCCAAGCCTGTCCACATCCAGAAGATCCAGTGCCTGTCTTGCCACCTCTTCGGTGATCACCCCATCGTATTTGACCTGTGCAAAATCCCGGACTCTCTTCAAAAGCCGGTTGGCAAGTCTCGGTGTTCCTCTGGAACGTCTCGCCATCTCAAGAGCTCCCTTTTCATCAATCTCCACATCCAGCACGCCTGCTGAACGGATGATGATGGTCTGCAGTTCTTTTTCCGTATAAAATTCCAGGCGGCTCACAACCCCGAAACGATCTCGGAGCGGAGCTGTCAGCATTCCGGCGCGGGTGGTTGCTCCTACCAGTGTAAAATGTGGCAGATCCAGACGGATCGATCTTGCCGAAGCACCTTTCCCGATCATAATATCGATCACAAAATCTTCCATCGCCGGATAAAGTACTTCTTCCACCTGTCGGTTCAGCCGGTGGATCTCATCCACAAAAAGCACATCTCCCTCCTGCAGATTGTTGAGGATCGCCGCCATCTCACCTGGTTTCTCGATCGCAGGTCCCGACGTGATCTTGATATTTACGCCCATTTCATTCGCAATGATCCCGGCGAGGGTTGTCTTTCCAAGTCCCGGCGGACCGTAAAACAGCACATGATCCAGCGCCTCTCCTCTGCTTTTTGCCGCTTCTATATAAATCTTAAGCGTCTCTTTTGCCTTCGCCTGTCCAATATAATCTTCCAGAAGCTGGGGCCTTAAATGACTCTCAATTTTTACATCCTCTTCCAGATTCTCTGTGGTAATAATTCTTCTTCCCATCCTAGTCCTCTTATATCAAATATTTGAGTGCGCCCTTTAGCAGATCTTCCACTGTCGTGCTCTCATCCATTTCCACTTTTCGTACTGCCTGCAGCGCTTCTGTACTTCCATAGCCAAGTGCTGTAAGTGCCTGCACCGCATCTGCCTGAAGCCCCTGCGCATTTACTGCATCTTCGGCTGCTCCATTTGCCGCCTCCACCTGGTGCTCCAGTACGTCCTCGATCTTCAGCTTATCCTTCAGTTCCACGATCAGCTTCTCCGCCGTCTTCTTACCAATGCCCGGTGCTGCTGAAATTGCCTTGACGTCCTTCGACATCACGGCAAATCGAAGTTCATCCGGTGTAAGCTGGGCCAGGATTCCAAGGCCTCCTTTCGGTCCGATCCCACTGACACCGATCAGAAGCTTGAACACCGAAAGTGCATCGCGGGTTAAAAATCCATACAGCTGCATGGCATCTTCTTTCACGTTCAGATAAGTATGTATCTTCACCTCACTTCCAACCGGCGGAAGCTGTCCCATCGCCTGTCCGGACATGAAAATCCCGTATCCTACACCGCCTACATCTACGATCACTTTATCTTCTTCGAGAGCTGCAAGCTCTCCTCTTATATATGAAATCATCTCTTCCTCCCATGCTATGACAATACGATGCCGCCAAGTCTTTTAAGCATCTCATTTGCCACAACCCCGATAATAAATCCGGTGATCACTCCTGCGATCAGAAGCACCGGCACATAATAGGCAATGCTGAATGTCTCCACGACCAGCATCGCTATGATCAGCTGACCAACATTGTGAAAGACACCTCCTGCCATGCTGACTCCGAAAACACTGAACGATCCCCTTTTTTTCAAAACCGCCATCACTGCAAGGCTTAAAAGTCCGCCTGCCAGACTGTATAAAATACTGAACAGACTGGCAAAAATAAATCCGGACAGCACGATACGTGTCACCGAAAGCAACAGGGCGTCCTTTGCACCCATCTTGTACAGTGCCACCACAACGATCAGATTCGCCAGTCCAAGCTTGACGCCCGGGATCCCAATCTGAAACGGGATCAGAGTCTCTACATAACTAAATATCAGCGCAAGGGCAGTAAATACACCAAACCACGCTGTTCTGACTGTATTTTTCTTCATATCTTAATTCGTCACCGCATCCAGTTCGGCTTCTTCTCCATCGACAATTTTCAGAACGATCTTATTCGGAAGGCAGATAATACTCTCTCCGTTCCTTGAAATTGCTTTCTGGTGTACACAGATCTGATCCGGACAGTTGGCCGCTGCCATTTTCACTTTTCCGTTCTCGATCTGGACGGTGTTCGTTCCTCCGTTGATCTTAAATGCACGCTCTTTCTTCAGATCCAGTGTCTCTACCACTTTCCCGTCAATCTGTATTTCTACAACGCCTGCGCTTTTCTGGCTCTTGAATAAATGTCCTGCAAAAAAAATGCCTGACACAGCAAGTACAAGTAAGGCAAGAATCAAATCATTCTTTTTGAAGCCGGATGCTTTCTCCTCAGGGCTCTTATTTTCTTTGTAGCTCATAGGGTTCTCCTTTTTCTTTGTTTATTCTAACACATCATTTTATCTAATGCAATCAAGTGTTCGATTGATTTTTTTCATGGGGGAACGTATAATGGGGGATAATTGGCGAATGGGACGGTCTGTGGGAAAAAATGGAATAGAGACGCCGAGGGAGGAAATGGAAGTGTGCAGCTCTCAAGTTGTGCAAACCATTCCGATGAACCTCTTAGGGCGAAAATCGTGTTCAGCAATGGCTTCCACGATTTTTGAGTTTCATCTCCATTGCACAAAATAGAGAGCTGCACACTTCCATTTCCTCCCTCGGCTGGTTATTGACTTTTTGCACAGACCTGGGATTCACAAATTTTCATTATGTTGTTTGTTGACGGTTTATGAAAAAAATAATGCTGTGGATTATGTTTTGATAAATTTTACTGTATTGGGAAAATTTTATGTAATTAGTGTTTTAATGGTAGGAGGTTTGCGATGAAAATAAGAAGTTTGGGAATTGGTATTTGTTTGAGTTTGTTTGGGATTTTTTGTCTGGGCGGATGTTCCGGGAGTTCGCCGCAGCCGGTGTCTCGGACGGTTACCGTGTTTGATACGGTGGTGACGATTACGGTTTATGATAAGGATTCGGAAGATGTGCTGGATGCTTGTGTGGCGAAGTGCGAGGATTATAATGCACGGTTTAGCAGAACTTCGGAAGGGAGCGAGATCTATGAACTGAACCATGCAGACGGGGAGCCTGTAACGCTTTCGGATGATACGGTGGATCTCATTCAGAAAGGCGTGGAATACAGCCGCCTGGCAGAAGGAAAGTTTGATATTACAATCGCTCCACTCAGTGACTTGTGGGATTTCAAGAATAATACGGGGACCGTTCCGGATGATGCGGCGATTCAGGAAGCGAAAAGTCATATCGGATATGAGAATGTGAAGGTTGATGGAAATACGGTTCAGCTTCTGGATCCGGAGACGGCTATTGATCTTGGCGGAATTGCAAAGGGATATATTGCTGATCAGCTGAAGGCATATCTGAAAGAGCAGAATGTATCCCATGCGCTGATCAATCTGGGCGGAAATGTGCTGGCTCTCGGCGGGAAACCGGATGGCTCGGATTATAATATCGGGATCCAGAAGCCGTTTGCACAGAATGGAGAAGCGATCACCAGTGTAAAGATCAAGGATCAATCTGTGGTTTCTTCCGGGATTTATGAGCGGTATTTTAAGGTGGCTGACAAGATTTATCACCATATCTTAGATCCGAAAACCGGGTATCCTTATGAAAATGATCTGCTTGGGGTGAGTATTGTCTGTAGCTCTTCTACGGAGGCGGACGCGCTTAGTACGACCTGCTTTGCGATGGGGTTAGATGATGGATTGAAATATATCGAAGGAATCAAGGGGGCGGAGGCACTCTTTATCACGGATGATTATGAGATTCATTACTCCAGTGGGTTTCCGAAGTAAAAAAGTTGAATGATGTAGGTTGTGAGACAAATCAGAAAAAATAAATGGCATCAGATTCAGTTGTGCAAAAGTTGAATCTGGTGCCATTTATTTTTCTTATGCTTCCTGCTTCACTGTCTCTTCTCCCGGCAAAGTCCAGCGGATTTCGGCTTTGAAGAGGTCTGCTTCGGTTTCGATGTGGAAGCTTCCACCCTGGAGACCTACGAAGCTTTTTACGATTGCAAGACCAAGACCGGAGCCTTCGGTATTGCGGGATTCATCTCCGCGGACGAAGCGTTCTGTAATTTCTTCCGGATTGAAGGTGAGCTCGGTTGCGGAAATATTTTTCAGGCGGATAAATACATCTTTCTCTGTCTTTTCGATTTCCACATAAACTCTTGTTCCCGGAAGTGCATATTTTACAATGTTATTCAGAAGATTCTCAAAGATCCGGCAGGTCTTCTGACTGTCCAGACGAAGGATCACTTTTTCTTCCGGGAAAGTGGTCCTGAACTCCAGATTTTTTTCTTCAAACCTATCTTCCAGCTCAAATTTCACCTGTTTGAACAGATTGACGATATCCACATTCATCAGATTCAGGGTTACATTCTGGCTGCTTGCTTTGCTGATCTCGAATAGGTCTTCGATCAGGACTTTCAGACGCATAGATTTGCGTTCCAGAATATCAATATAATCCTTTCGCTTTTCCTCATCTTTCTCGTCTTTCAACAGATTCACATAGGTTATGATCGCAGTCAGCGGTGTTTTCAGATCATGTGATACGTTTGTGATCAGTTCTGTTTTCATACGCTGGCTTTTTACTTCTTCCTTTACCGCTTTCTTAAATCCGCTCTGGATCTTCTGGATTTCATTACGGAACGGACTGAACACACCAAGATCACCTTCAATCTCTACATCCAGATTTCCATCTGCAATTTTATTGGTTGCCTCCAGAAGCAATGCATATTTTTTCCGAAGATCATTAAAATATTTTTGCAGGATCAGGAACAGTATTATAGAATATACGATCAGTCCTGCAATTCCGTAATACCAGAATGAACAGATCACCAGCAGAATCGCAAAATTGAACAGCACGATTTTTAAAATAATCTTATTGTTCTTTTCCTTGAAATCAAACTGATCCAGAGAATGATAAAATGCTTCGATTTTATTCTTGCACCAGCGAATACCGCCTCGGATTCCGTTTCTGAATCTTCTCCAGATCCGGATCAGCAGAACTCTTTTTTTCACATATTCCTTTACTCCAAGAAGCCGGATCTGGCGTACACAGCCGGATACCCAATACATGACTGCAAAGAAAGCAAACCAGACCAGAAAATCGATTGGCCACACATTTCCTTTCGCGTGCGTAATCAGTTCTCCAAGATAGCTGAAAATCAGGCTAATTCCAGTAATACCAGTCACTATCGCAATTTCAAATGGTACATGGAAAATTTTTTCATCTCCTGTATGCAGATCTTTCTTCATCGGAATCAGCCATGCCAGAAGTGCGACCAACAATATAAGTGTCAAGATTGTATAAACCGCCGCGTTTCCCACCATTGAAGTAATCGGATATACCCGCATAACATAAGCATTCAGCTTTGCTTCCGTCATCATGAAATAATAGGTCCTGTCTTTTGGTGAAATATTTTCAATCTCACTTTCATCTTCATATTCAAATATTTTTTCCGGCATATTTGAGGTCAGGATCTTCAGAACAGCTTCCTGTTTGGTTACTTCCGTTCCTATCACCTGATCAATCTTGATTTCACCGTTTTTGTCAAACGAGATCTTAATCCCAAGAGCATAATCTGCAAGCTCGGTATCTTTCACTTTTTCCCAGGAATCTCTGTTCGACCGGTATCCATCGATTACCTCTCCTTTTGCATCCTGCACCTGGTAATTCATATATGCGATCTGCCGGTTAAATTTCTCATCAAATTCCGGATAATAATCATCCAGAAACTTTACGTTATATTCGTTTCCGGATTCTTTGGAATACAATACATAGCAATCCCGGATAAATGTCTTCATAAAGGACTCACTCGTCCGGTAGTTCTGTGTCAGACTGTCCTGCTCCTTTTTTGCATTCTTATAAAAAATATTATAGTTTCCTAACACGATCACCGTCGCAAGTAAGATTACGCCTAAAATCAGGACAATCCCAAGTTTATGCCTGTTTTTCGATTTTGTATCCAACCCCCCACACCACCTTTAAATATTTTGGTTCTTTCGGGCAGCTCTCAATTTTTTCACGGATATTCCGGATATGGACCATGATCGTATCGGTATTGATCGCTTTTTCATTCCATACACGCTCGTAAATTTCCTCTGCCGAAAAAACTCTTCCAGGACTTTTCATAAGGAGAAGCAGGATTTTGTACTCAATCGGTGTCAGGCGCACCGGCTCTCCGTCAACCGATACCTCCACCGTATCTTCATTCAGCTCCAGGCCGCCGATCACATGGATATTCTGATTTTCTTCACGGTCTCTCAGCTTCTCTGCAAACATCCGGTATCTTCTGAGCTGTGAATTCACCCTTGCAAGAAGCTCCATCGGTGTAAATGGTTTCGTCACATAATCATCTGCCCCGATATTCAACCCCATGATCTTATCCACTTCCTCTGATTTTGCTGACAGCATGATCACCGGAAAATCATATTTTTCCCGAAGCTTCATCGTCATACGAATCCCATCCATACGTGGCATCATAATATCCACGATTGCCAGATGGATTTCTTCTTTCTCGATCACTTCCAGACCTTCAATCCCGTCTGCCGCCTGAAATACTTCGTATCCCTGACTTTTCAGGTAAATTTCCACACCTTCTCTGATTTCCTTGTCGTCTTCAACGACCAGTACATGATTCATTTCCATAACTGCTTTTCTCCTCTTTTTCTCATCCTTGACTATAGTCTATCTCCTAAAGCTAAAGAGAACCGGAATAGATTTCTAAAGAATTTCTAAAAAAACGAAAAAGCTTTTCAGCAAAGCACTGCTGCCCTGCCGAAAAGCCTGCCAGATACTTATTTAATAACCATAATAGCTTACTCCGCCGATCGCTGCGATGATAACAAAGAAAATCACAAGCACA
Organism: Allocoprococcus similis; assembly: GCF_054660775.1. Lineage (NCBI taxonomy): Bacteria > Bacillati > Bacillota > Clostridia > Lachnospirales > Lachnospiraceae > Allocoprococcus > Allocoprococcus similis. The sequence goes on along the minus strand of NZ_BAAHSG010000044.1, from coordinate 41,920 downwards.
TAGGAAATCACCTGAAGGATCAGGGATGCTCTGCAGTAGTTGCGCCGGTTCAGATTGCCACTATTACTGAATGCCCAGATGATATACAGGATCAATCCCGCACACGGAATGACACCAACGATCAGTGTCAAAAGCCATTCACCCATCGAAAGCGGCGACGGATCCAGCTGCTTTTGCGGCATCTGGTAGTTGTTTTGGTAATTATTCTGTCCATTGTAACTGTTGTTGTAGCCATTCGCGTTAAATCCGGTATTATAACTGCTATTCTGGTACTGGTTGTCAGAATACCCATTGGTATAAGCTCCGCTCTGATTGGTTCCGTTATAATACGAATTTCCGTTGTAAGTATTATTTTCATAAGTTCCATCCGAAGTTCCGGAATGGCAAGTGCTTCCGCCCGGTGCTGACTGTCCGTAGCCGCTTCCGTTTTCTGACTTTGGCATTTCACCGTAAGTATATGCCGGATGACTTTTTTCTTCCTGCTTTAAATTATCGTCCGCTGCCTCTTTTGGCACGCTGTTGTCATTCTTTGCCTGCGGCTCTGCTTCTGTATATCCTGCATTGGGATCGATGTAAGAAGATGGACTCTTTTCCTCCCCTTCACTATTCTCAGTTGTCTGGTCATTTAAGTTATTATCCATATCCCAAAACCTCCTGTGTATTCATTTTTTTCATCATAGCACACCAAAAAGCTGAAAACAATAGCTCTTTTTGTCAAATTACTGAATTCAAAGATCAGATTCTGAATATCAAATCTATTAGCCGGTTATTTGATCCGCAGCCTCTGACCGACATAAATCAGATTCGGATTTTGTAGTTTGTTCAACCTTGCAATTTCCTGATAAGATGTTCCGTATATCGCTGCAATTTTCGAAAGCGTATCCCCGGATTTGACGATATGATACTTGTTTTCTTCGGCATTGACTCTGCTTTGCACTTCTTCATACCGTTTTCCCAGAACCGTTTTCCGCACTTCCCCGTTGCCATATTTCCCGGCACGCACTTCCTTTGCCAGTGTCTCTGTACTGGCACCGGAAATATAGTCGATCATCCCCTGCACTTCTCCATATCTGGTTCCAAGCCAGCTTTTCCGTTCTTCCCCATTTCCAAATTCTCCACGCATCGTCCGAAAAACCAGATCCAGCGTAGTTCCTTCCTGGTTTTCTTCCTCTTCAGAAGGTTTTTCTGGAGTTGTCTGGTTTCCTTTTCCAGCATACCGGCTCCACGCCTGCCGGTCTCCGTAGAATTTATTCAAATCCAGATTGCCATTCCATCCGCTTAATCTTCCCGAAGAACTGTACTGCCGCATCACACAGGCATATGCACCCTCATTCCATGGATTTTCCTGGTATCCGATTGGCTCCATACTCGCGTACTGCGCTACCCACAGTCCATAGTTTCCGATATTCTGCAACCGGCTCATCATACTTTGCTGCACATAAACCACAGGATTGACGCTGGTCTTTGTTGAAATATAATTACACCAGGCTTTCACCCATTCCCGGTCATTCACACCAAATGCCGGATTGGACCGCCCTTCCCAGTCCAGCACAAGCATTGCCTCCCCCACACGGTTCCCTGCATTCTTCAGAAAATATTCTGCCTCCGCCTGTATATTTCCACCAGACGCATAGTGATAAATGCCCAGGCATTTCCCTGCTGTTTTCGCCTGACGGTAGGCTCTTTCGTAATCCGGATTTACATAACCGGTTCCTTCTGTCGCCTTAATCACCACAAAATCACACGGGACAACCGCAAGATTGATCCCACTTTGCCAGTTGCTGATGTCAATTCCATTTAATGCCATACCACTTCTACTCCTACTCTTCTTTTCCTGCCTGCTTGATGATCTGATGGATGTAGGTACTCAGTCCTGCAACAACAATGCCCTGCGTTACAGATGCGAAAACTGCGGTCAACACATCCTGTATCCCTGCAAAATGTGCAGTAGATGTCACCCAGATTCCACAGATGACGATACCTGTCACTCCAAGCGTGATTGGGATGTATTTGTCCTTGATGAATTCTGCCTGTTTGAGTGCAATTCCAAAAAAGTATAAAACTGCCGTTACGATCAGCAGTTCAGGTTTTACATAATCCATAAGTTGCTCCATTATCTGGATAGCCTGCCTTTCTTTTTGGGGATTTTAAGGAAGATTTCTTTTGAAAAATAATTCTATCAGATGTGGTATTAGTATATGTGAGAGATAGGATTTAGTGATAAAAGAAAGATTTGATATAAAATAATCGGACCGGCAGGTTCTTCTTTGATTTGTATATGCAAAGGGGCTGTGAAAAAAGATGTCTGCTTTGAAACAGACACTCAATCTTGGAAAGTCCTATAGTGATAATGGATGGGGAATGTTCGTGACCATGCTCCTGTATAAAGGGAAACGGAACGGCTGTTACATCATCAAGATCGATAAATGGTTCCCATCCAGCAAAACCTGCAGTGAGTGTGGGTATGTCCACAAAGAACTGCAGCTTTCTGACCGGACTTATGTTTGCCCTGTCTGTGGAAATCTCATCGATTGGGATGAGCAGACAGCTATCAACATTGATCTGGAAGGATTGCGGATCCTGTTATCTGCATAAAATAGAACATTGATAGAAAAACCGGTAGGGACGCCGGGGTTAGCCTTCATCACTACGGGGTTGGATGGTCGCAGTCATCCCATAATATGTCACCCGCGTATGTAGGAATCAAAAGAAACCATGAAATTCCGCGAGGAGTTTTTTGGCGGAAGCTCGGTAATTCAATTACCGAGTAGTTCACATATTACACTTATTCTTTTGTACAGTCTTTAGCTTTCTCTATCCTCAAGGTATTCTGCAAGACTGTAATACAGTTCACCTGCAATTCCACGTGTCTGCTCTGCGGCGGTCATGGAATTCAAGATTGCCTCCTGCTCTGCTTCTGCCGCAGCAAGGAAAGCACGGTCGATTATATTTTCCGGAATTGCTGATATTTGCACAAGTTCCTCCTCATAACCGGATGGGATTCTGTTTGCAGTCGTAAATCCGATCATAACCTCCCCGCTGCCATGGCCTGTGTAACCGCCGGTTCGTGCGATACCAACACCGGTTCTTTTCAGAATCCGTTTGAGCTGACGACTTGTCAATGGAAGGTCTGTAGCCAGAATACTCATAATAGAACCTTTATCTTCTTCAGATGCAGCCATATCACTCTTTTCCTGCTTCCATTCCAGAATCTTCGGACCAACAGCTTCTCCGTTCAGTACAAAATCTTCCGTTGCACCAAAGTTTGACTGAACCAGAACACCAATGGTGTATTCTTTTTCACCAATCGTGATCACACGGGATGCAGAACCGATTCCCCCCTTCATGCCATAGCAGGTCGTACCGGCACCGGCACCTACATCACCTTCTTCGAATTCTTCTGATGCTGCCGCAAAAGCCTCACGCACTTCCTTTTCGCCAATCGCCCATTTCTGGATATGATTGATCCGGCAGTCATTGCACTCGCCAACAACCGGATTGATACTCTGTGGCTCAATTCCGTCCTTACGGCTCTGTTCGATCACGACATCAACCATTGCATCCAAAACCTTTCCGACATTTAAGGTATTGGTAAGAGCAATGGGTGTCTCGAGGGTCCCCAGTTCCTCTACCTGCACCACGCCAGCACTTTTTCCAAATCCATTATGAATGTATGCAGCTGCCGTATAGTGCTTGGCAAATGCATTGTCCGGTCCAGGAACGATCACGGTTACACCGGTATGATTTTCTTCTGTCTTCACCGTACAATGCCCTACCCGTACACCTGGCACGTCCGTAATCGCATTCCTTTCTCCTGTTTTTACTCTTCCGGGTACAATCCCAAAGTCCCGAATCCGTTTTTTCCCCATTTTGGTTTCCTGCCACTCAAAATATGTTTAAATATACTCAAACACATCGAGAAATTGAAGTCCTCACGAATACTTCTTACTGCTTCATTGTGTATGTTTTGACGATTGCAGACAATACGCTACTCACAGGTTCTTGTACACTCCACAGTCGTTAATTCCCGAAATAGCCTTCGGTACATACTTACATTTGCTTTTAATCATGCAATCTTGTAAGTTTTAGCATCTTTTAAATTAAGTGCCGCATTGAGATCCCTGTCTGCAACATAGCCACATTCACATCTGTAAATTCTATCTGAAAGCTTTAAATTTTTCCTGATAGAACCACAATGGTGACATGTCTTTGAAGATGGATAAAATCTATCTGCTACCCTTAATTCAATGCCTTTTTCATCACACTTGGCTTTAAGCCTTTTTCTAAATTCATAAAACTTCTGAGATGCAACAGCTTTTGAAAGACACCTGTTTTTCATCATTCCTTTTACATTTAAATCTTCAATCGTTATGTAAGACGGTTTGGTTTTCACTATCTCAGCGATTGTCTTGTTAATGTAATCAGTACGGATATTATCCATTTTATGATGAAGTTTTTGTACCTTAAGCTTTTGTTTCTGTATATTTGCTCTTTGAGTGGACTCTCCTTTCTTTAAATTTTCATACTTTCGGGAAAGACTTCTCTGTTCCCGGATCAGTTGTTTTTCAAGTTTCTTTAATCCTGCCGATTTGTTGATGTTCCTGTATGTCTTTCCACTTGAAATAATAGCAAAATCTTTTAGCCCAAGGTCTATACCGATTCCATCGTTTAAGTTATTGTTAATATTGACATCGGGAATCTCTACAAGAACAGAAACATAAAATCTGCCAGCCTTAACAGACACTGTACCACTTCTGATCATATATCCATCCTTTGTTGTTGGGATATATCCTTTTTCTTTGATACGGACCCAGCCCAGAGTTGGGATCTTAAGTCTGTGCCTTTCGCATTGACAATCCTTTGGGTTATTTCTGACGAAATACATTTTCACATCAGATTTACCTTTCTTTTTAAATTTAGGAAAATCACTCTGATGTTTAAAAAATCTTGTAAAAGCAGCACATCCATCTTCGATAGACTTTTTTACGGCTTTTGAATACACTTCCCTGATCCATGTTTTGTCAGAATTATCTGGAATGTATTCGTTGTTAAGCCATAGACTAAAGCTCTTACCAGTCATAAACTTTTCACCATTATCATGCAGGGCTTTGTTGTGACCAAGGTAGAAGTTATAAACATATCGGCAAGTGCCTATCGTCTTGCGGATTCGGGCTTTCTGTTCTTCAGTTGGGTTGATTTCCGTCTTGAAGCTCTTTAGCAATCTCTTCATCCCTTTCTATTTGTTTTTTATACTTACGAAGTCCGTACAATCTACAGGAAAAAACATGAAGTATAGATACAATATCCTGTACAAGTTCTTCTTGCGGTGATAGTTCTTCATTGTTCACTATCACTATAGTTGTATTGAACTTCATACAGAATTTTTCAAACCAGTCATATCCAAATCTGATAAATCTGTCTTTATGTGTAACTATGATGGTTTTAATTTTTTGTTCCATTACTTCATCTAACAGCTGATTCCACTTTTTGCGGTTATAGTTTAAACCACTGCCATAATCTTCAATACATTGGTCTACAATCATTCCTCTGGCATTACAGAATTGACGTAAAAACGATACTTGATTCTGTAAATTATCCTTTTGATTTCTTGTAGAAACTCTTGCATAAATAACAACTTGTCGAGTATCATTCTCTGTATCTATGCCTTTGAATTGAAGATATTGGTTGTAAGTATAATAACGCCTGTCAGTTGGAGTTCGATTCGCTTTTAGCGTTCCTTCCCTGTCCCAACGCTGTAATGTTTTCACAGAGACACCTAATAATTCAGCAAAATCTTTTGGTTTATAATTAGTGATATTCGATGTGTTCATAGCAATACCTCCATGAGCACATTTTGACACATTTAATCACTAATATCAATGTTATCGATTACTTAAAAATCCTCCTTGGATTATGTTGTATTTTTCAATACATGCTGGTTATAGTATAACACATCTCCGTTGTTGAAGGATTTATTTTATGCATCTGACTTTCGTGATCATCTCGGTTTTTACCGGTCTGTGATAGACAAATCCTGACTGCGGTTCAATGGCTTCTTCTACTTCTACATGTTCCAGTCGTTCAATCTCATCCCAGCCATCGATCACTTTTCCGATTACAGTGAAATTACCATTCAATCTCTCAGAAGCAGCAAGGGTGATATAGTACTGGCTGCCAGAACTATTCTCTGGATCTCCTGCCATGGCAACAATCCCCCGTTCAAAAACGATTTTAGCATTTTCAGGATTGGTTTTAAATTCCGGTTCGACCATGATATCGATCTGTGGATCAACACCATCAAAAAACAGTGGCTGGAGGACAAATCCCGGTTCCAGACGTTCAATGGCTCTTCCGTCAAATATTTTCTTCTCTGCGAGCTGCATAACACTTCTGCAGGCAATCGGTGCGATTTCCGGCCAGAGTTCAAAGTGTATCACAGCATTCTCATTTACAGTTATTTCGATGATTGGTTTTTGATTCCCGGTATAATTGAATTTACCATCATTTTTCTCTTCCAGCGCTTTGATCAGTGCCGGTAAGACATGCTCCGTGCCCACTGTTCTTCCGATTATTTCTTCACTGTCGACTCCATTCATCAGGCTCATGATCACTGTATGTCCACCCGTTGTTTTTTGTATACTCTTCAATGTGCCTTCCAGTGAACCGTATTTCAAAGCAACCACCAGCAGATCCACATTATGTGCTTCTTCTGGTGACCACACCTCCGGATGGTAAATCCTGCCATTAATCGCACATCCATTTTTCCTTAGACGATCCGCTCTTTCTCCCTCGGCAATCACGCCAAGCCGGACTTCCGGTTTCTGTGAAAGTCCCCAGATCACATAGGAGCCTACCGCCCCTGCACCTAAAACTGCAACTGATTTTATCTTCATCTTCTATCTCCTTTCGTTTTACGGATACTCATATTCTCATTATACTTTTTTACAGAAAATAGATCTCTTCATTCCGCCATATGTATCATATATTAACTTGCGACTCCAATCTTTACAACAAAGATTTTTATTATAACAGGAACAAATATCTTCATGTTTTTGCAGAAAAAAAAAAGGGGCTGTGAAAAAAGTCCCGAAAAAAAGAAAGACCAAGAGTTTATAATGAACTCAAGGTCTTTCTTTCTGTTATAATTAACTTGTGAAAAAAATTAATAACATAATCTATTCTAACCCCAAACAGGCAGTTTTGCCAATGCTAATTCAAGATTATCTGGACATTTGTGATCCGGTGCTGACTTTTGACAGATTTATGGGAGGAATCGAACTGGAGAAATATCTGAAAAATATTCCTCATCATTATACAGGAAGACTCAGATATGACCCGGTCAGCATGCTGAAAACAGTTTTGTTTGGATTCATGACGCATGGCTATATATCATTGCGTGAACTGGAGGATCAGTGTAATCTTTATAAATATCATAACAAACAGAAAAAAAGTTGCAACTGCCGCATAGGATTTCATAATAGCATTCTTATGGGGTAAGGGGAGTTATACACTTTTTTATAAAATATAACAACTGTCGCATCCAAAAACAAAAGGACGCATGAAAAAACTTTCGTTTTTTCACACGCCCTGTAAATAAATTTCTTAGAATTTACCAGCTTTGTGAGCTTCCTCGATACTTACAGCAACAGCGACTGTCATTCCGACCATCGGGTTGTTACCTGCACCGATAAGACCCATCATTTCTACGTGAGCCGGTACAGATGAAGATCCTGCGAACTGTGCATCAGAGTGCATACGTCCGAGTGTATCTGTCATACCGTAAGAAGCCGGTCCTGCTGCCATGTTGTCCGGGTGAAGTGTACGTCCTGTACCACCACCTGAAGCAACTGAGAAGTATTTCTTTCCTGCTTCTACGCATTCTTTCTTGTATGTACCTGCAACCGGATGCTGGAAACGTGTCGGGTTTGTAGAGTTACCTGTGATAGAAACGTCAACGCCTTCTTTCCACATGATAGCTACTCCTTCACGTACATCATTTGCACCGTAGCAGTTTACTTTAGAACGGAGTCCGTCAGAGTAAGCGATTCTCTGAACTTCTTTCAGTTCTCCTGTATAATAGTCATAGTCTGTCTGAACATATGTGAATCCGTTAATTCTTGAAATGATCTTTGCAGCATCTTTTCCAAGACCGTTCAGGATAACACGAAGAGGTTTCTGACGAACTTTGTTTGCTTTTTCAGCGATACCGATTGCACCTTCAGCAGCTGCGAATGATTCATGTCCTGCAAGGAAGCAGAAGCAGTCTGTTGTTTCTTCAAGAAGCATCTTTCCAAGGTTACCATGTCCCAGACCTACTTTTCTCTGATCTGCTACAGATCCCGGAATACAGAAAGCCTGAAGACCTTCTCCGATTGCTGCTGCAGCGTCTGCTGCTCTTGTACATCCTTTTTTGATTGCGATTGCTGCACCTGTAATATAAGCCCAGCATGCGTTTTCAAAACAGATTGGCTGAATGCCTTTGATCTGGTTGTATACATCCAGTCCGGCATCCTTTGTGATCTTTTCAGCTTCTTCGAGTGAAGCAATGCCATAGCTGTTTAAAACTTCATTGATTTTATCAATTCTTCTCTCATATGATTCAAATAAAGCCATTTAATTGTCCTCCTGAAAATATTGTTGCCTATATAACCCGTTCAACTATCTATGTAATTAGTTTTTACGTGGGTCAATGATCTTAGCGGCATCAGCTACACGTCCGTACTGTCCTTTAGCTTTTTCCCAAGCTTCGTTCGGAGTATCGCCTGCTTTGACAAAGTCTGTGAATTTTCCAAGACTTACGAACTGGTATCCGATGATCTCATCTTTATCATCAAGAGCGATTCCTGTTACATAACCTTCTGCCATTTCCAGGTAACGTGGTCCTTTTGCGAGAGTTCCGTACATTGTACCAACCTGTGAACGAAGTCCTTTACCAAGGTCTTCAAGTCCTGCACCGATCGGAAGTCCTTCTTCTGAGAATGCACTCTGAGTTCTTCCGTATACGATCTGTAAGAAAAGTTCTCTCATTGCTGTATTGATTGCATCACAGACAAGGTCTGTGTTAAGTGCTTCCAAAATAGTCTTTCCTGGAAGAATTTCTGAAGCCATAGCTGCGGAATGAGTCATTCCTGAACATCCGATTGTCTCCACAAGTGCTTCCTGAATAATACCATCTTTAACGTTCAAAGTGAGCTTACATGCACCCTGCTGTGGAGCACACCAGCCGACACCATGTGTAAGACCGGAAATATCTTTGATTTCTTTAGCCTTTACCCATTTTGCTTCTTCCGGAATTGGAGCTGGTCCGTGGTTTGCACCCTGAGCTACCGGACACATCATTTCTACTTCATGTGAATAAATCATGTTAAAACTCCTTTCAAATACATCTGTTTTTCTTTTATAAGGCGTTTGTGATTGTTTTAACACCATATGTATTTATTTTCGCACAATTTTCGACATTCGTCAATTGTTACTTTGTACAAGATTCCAGAACTCACTGTCCGTTTTATATTCAATTATTTCTTTCATATTAAACGGCGCTGTGATCCATCCACTCTCCGCAGATGATTCTTTTCCGTCTCCCGGATAGTGATAAGTGATTCCAATTTCAATGCCGTCTTTGTCCACAAAGAACGCATCAAAATACCGGTTCTCCAGGATTTCACCATTTAAAATCTGGCGGAAATCATTTAATTTCACATTACTTAACACCTCTGCAGATGGTGCTTCGCCCTTCATCTTTTTCATCCAGTCCTGCATAAATGCATCACTTAGATCCACAATATCCGACACCTCAAACTGCTTTGCATCCGAAATACGGATATTGCGGGTACGAAGGTCACAGTACTGGGAAGAAGTATTTCCTGCATAATAAATATCATTGAATGCCACACTGATAAAATCTTCTCCTGCATAAGAAACCCTATAGGTCACAAGGCTTGCCATAAATGGATCCGATTCTTCCAGCATTTTCTCTTTCATGGAATCACTCGGATCCAGATACAGAGTATTTACTGTACTCATCGCACAGTCTTTCAGCATTTCATTGATCTTGTCAATATTTTCGCCTTCCACACCTGTGATCTGCGGATATTTGACATCAAACTGCATCGGATATTCGCCTTTATTTCCATTGGAAAAATACGTATAATTTTCCTCCGTGATCGTATACGGCAGATTCTCCGCTTCATAGCCCTCGATCGCTTCGATTCCCTGCGCCTCTTCAGAGCTTTCACTTTCACCATTTTCTCCGCTTTCATCCCCGCCAAAGAGATCCCCGAAGCTTCCGTCCCCGTTTGGATCATATTCAAAGATCTGTGATGAATCCTGCCGGTTTCTGTCAGCATTTGAGAAATTGATGATGATCTTTCCGAAAAGAAGCCCTAGGAAAATCAGAAAAATAACCGCCGTTACTGCAATTCCGATAAAGAGTCCGGTATGCTTCTTTCCATAATGTGAAGGTCTTACGTTTGCCGGTGATACCATAAGCTCCATCGGGACAAACCGGATCCCGTCTTTTTCCTGAACCGGTGCCAGATCCCGGAATCCCATATGATGATAAGCCTCCGTACTCACAACCGATGCATTGACGGTTATGCGCATCAGGGCAAGCTGCATCGTACAGAATCTGCACATTTCATTTACAAGCGCCTTTGCAATCCCTCTTCTTCGCAGATCCGGACGGACAAAAAGAAGGGAAATATGCCCGTCACTTTGTACCGCTCCGATACCGCCCAGCTCCTGTCCTTCCACCACGCCAAAGACGATCATCTCTCCTCTTTCCACAAGCGGCATGAAATTCTCCATCTTGATGAAGCGGGCAAATTCTTCGATTCCCTGCTGTGTACAGGAGCCGGCGTTTTCTCTGATAAATACATCCCATACCAGATGCAGACCTGCCACAACTTCCCGGCTGGTGTTTAGTCTTTTTATGATCATTTGTCTTTACCTCGTCTTTTTATGCCCTCTTTAAAAGCTCTTCTCTCAAAAGTGTGATCGCACGTGCAACCGCATAGTCCCGGTTCTTCTCACGATTGCCGGTAAAACGGTACTCTCTTACCGTTACCTCTCCATTTACCGCACATCCGATATACACAAGTCCGACCGGTTTTTCCGCTGTACCGCCGCCAGGTCCTGCGATTCCGGTTACACTAAGCGCCGCATCCGCACCTGCCGCCTTTGCTGCTCCAAGCGCCATCTCTGCTGCAGTCTGTTCACTGACTGCCCCGTAGGTTTCCAGTGTCTCATGCTTCACACCAAGAATTTTTTCTTTCGATGCATTGGCATAGGTGATGTAGCCTTCGTTATATACATTTGACGCTCCTGATACATTCAGAAGTCTTCCTGAAAGCTTCCCGCCGGTGCATGACTCTGCTGTTGTCACAGTCATCTTCTTCTCTTCCAGAAGACGGATCACCGACTCTTCCAGAGTCACCTCTTCCTCTGTCGTATATACGGCATCCCCAAAACGCTTCTTCATCTCTTCGATTATCGGCTGCATCAGCTTCTCCGCCTCTTCTTCCGAGCAGGCTCTTGCCGTCACACGGAAATGTACCTCTCCTGTCTTTGCATAAGGCGCAAGCGTCGGATTGGTCTGTGCATCCATCAGATCCGCAACCATGGTCTCTGCCCGGCTTTCCCCGATCCCGCACACTTTTACCATATGGGAATAGATTCCCTCCGGCTGCTTTTTATTGAGGTACGGTGCAATGTCGTGTTCAAACATCGGCTTCATCTCATTCGGAGGCCCAGGGATCAGGATCGCTGCTTTGCCGCGCTCTTTATCCTCCAGGATCAGTCCAGGTGCCGTTCCGTTCAGATTGTCGATCACGATCGCGCCTTCCGGAACCAACGCCTGCTTCCAATTATTTTCTGTCACCTTTTTGCTCTTAATCTTCTCAAAATAGTCCCGGATTCGTGCCTTGGAATGTTCATCCATATAAAGTTTTCTGCCAAATACCTTTGCAGTTACTTCTTTTGTCAGATCATCCTTGGTAGGTCCAAGTCCCCCTGTCAGAATTACGATATCAGCGCGCTCTATTGCCTGGCGGATTGCTTCTTCCATACGCTCTTCATTGTCGCCGACAACAGTCTGGTGATATAAAGAACAACCTAGCAGAGCACATTTCTCTGCTAGGTATGCTGCGTTTGTATTCACAATGTTGCCAAGTAAAATTTCAGTGCCGACAGAAATCAGCTCTACAACCATTTTACATGCCTCCCTGTGTTAATACCTGTTTGTTCTTTGCGATATAATCGATCAGTGAAACGACTGTCAGGATCAGTGCCACCCATGTAAGGACTGTTCCTACAATATTCCACACACCACCCAGATCCATGATCAACACAATAATCAGTGCCATCTGTGATACGGTTTTAAATTTGCCCCAGTAGCTTGCCGCAATGACGATTCCATTGTCGGAAGCAACCAGACGGAATCCGCTGATGATAAATTCTCTGGCAATGATCACCAGAACAACAATGACATTCAGTCTGTCCATAGATGTCAGGCAGATCAGCGCAGTACATACCAACAGCTTATCTGCGAGCGGATCCATAAATTTACCGAAGTTCGTTACCAGATTGTATTTTCTTGCAATTTTTCCATCCAGCATATCCGTCAGGCTGGCAACGCAGAAAATCACAAGTGCGATCCATTTGTCTGCTGCTCCGGTAATATCAAATAACATAAACACTACAAAAAACGGAATTAAAATCACTCGTAAAATCGTTAACTTATTTGGTAAATTCATAATAACTCTCCTATCAAATCATAATCTGCCGATCCGGTCACTTTTACCCTTGCAAAATCTCCCGACATCAGCTCTTCCGATGTGTTCACAAAAATAAGTCCGTCTACATTCGGCGCATCCCGGTAGGTTCTTCCCACATAGGCATTCTCATCTGCTACCTTGCCTTCGATCATCACAAGCAGTTCTTCCCCGATCCGGTCTTCTGCCTGGTCGAATACGATATCCTGCTGAAGTTCCATGAGCTCTGCCTGACGGTCCTCTTTGACTTCTTCCGGGATCTGATCAGGCATAGATGCCGCCGGAGTATCCTCTTCCGGTGAGTAAGTAAATACGCCAAGTCTGTCGAATTCCATCTGATCCACAAAATCCATCAGCTCTTCATGCTGTTCCTGTGTCTCTCCCGGGAATCCGGTAATCAATGTCGTGCGAAGTGCAATATCCGGAATCTCACGGCGCAGCTTTTCGATTGTCTCGATCAGCTGTTCTTTAGAAGTACGTCTTCCCATTCTCTTCAGGATACCGTCACTTGCATGCTGGATCGGAAGATCCAGATAATGACAGATCTTCGGTTCTTCTTTGATCACCTGGATCAGTTCGTCTGTGATCTCTTCCGGATAGCAGTATAAAATACGGATCCAGCGAAGTCCGTTGATCTTACAGAGCTCTCTTAAAAGCTGCGGAAGTCTCTTCTCTCCGTACAGATCGGTTCCATACATAGTCGTCTCCTGTGCTACCAGGATCAGTTCTTTGACACCTCCGTCTGCCAGTTCCTGCGCTTCCTTAAGAAGATGCTCCATCGGTACACTTCGGAAATCTCCACGCACCTTCGGGATAATACAGTAAGTACAGTGCTTGTCACAGCCTTCTGCGATCTTCAAATAAGCGAAATGTCCGCCGGTCGTCACCATACGGTGTGTGTCTGTCACCGGGAGATAATCCACATCCTTCATGGTCATGCGTACATCTCCGCGCTCCATCGGACTGTCACTTAAAATTCCATCGATCACGTGTGCGATCTCTTCATAAGAAGTCGTTCCGAGAACCGCATCAACCTCCGGAATCTCCTGAATGATCTCTTCTTTGTATCTCTGTGCAAGACATCCTGTTACGATCAGGGCTTTTAATCTGCCGGTCTTCTTCAGTTCTGCCATCTCAAGAATATTCTGGATACTCTCTTCCTTTGCGTCATGGATAAAGCAGCAGGTGTTAATGATAATGACATCTGCCATTGTCTCATCGTCCACCATCTGATGACCGTCCTTTGCAAGAATCCCAAGCATGACCTCCGAATCCACAAGGTTCTTGTCACAGCCTAACGAAATGAATAATATATTCATAAAATAACTTTCTCCTCAAGCATAATTTCTAGTTCAGATAAAGAATATGCCAGACACGCTTTTTACATCCGCGCATATTCTTTTATAAAAATACCCATATCCCAGAAATACCCCGCAGAAAGCTGCAGGGTATTGGAATTTCTTTTATTTATCAGCGTCTTCTGCAATAATTTTGATCTTTCCACTGTTCAGCTCATCAATTGCAATAGAAAGCGGCTTTTCGCCGTCCTTAACAGGAACAAGCGGCATCTCGCCGTCAATGATCTGTCTCGCTCTCTTTGCTGTTGCAAGAACGATAGAATAACGGCTGTTGACAATCTTAGTTGCGCCTTCTTCCACGTCCTGATTTACTACTTTCATCAAATCGGTATATGATGGATGTAACATAAATTCTGCTCCTTTCTTACAGTTCCTTCAGTTCTTTTCTGATATCATCTATAAAGTCAGCATTCCGGCTCACCCGGTCATGCTCACCCTGAATAATACTGTGCATCTCTTTTGCGCAGCGCTCCAGGTCATCATTGATCACAAGATAATCGTACTTCTCTACGCCCTGTGATTCTTCTACTGCCCGCTTCATTCTCGAATCGATCACTTCTGCGGTCTCGGTTCCCCGTCCTACCAGTCTGTCTTTCAGTACCTGCGCACTCGGCGGAGTCACGAACATCAGCAGGGTATCCGGATACTTTTCTTTCACCTTCAGTGCTCCCTGGATCTCAATCTCAAGGATCACATCCTTGCCTGCTTCTAACTGCTCCATAACATACTGTTTCGGAGTTCCATAGTAATTTTCTACATATCTAGCATACTCTATAAGCTCATCACGCGCAATCATTTTTTCAAATTCATCTTTGGTTTTGAAAAAATACTCTCTTCCGTCTTCTTCCCCGACACGAGGCTGACGCGTGGTTGCAGAGATTGATAATGCATAATTATCATAGTCCTGCATCAGCTTTTTCATCAATGTTCCCTTACCGGCTCCGGAAAATCCGGATACTACGATAAGGATTCCCTTTTTTTCTCTCATAATCAGTTCTCCTGCATACTCAGACATTGAAATGTTATTTTAACACATCTTTTTACATTTTTCAAAGCTTTATTCAATATTTTGAATCTGTTCACGTACTTTTTCAATCTCGGTCTTCAGATCGATCGCGTAATTCGATACTTCCAGATCATTTGCCTTGGATAAGATCGTGTTCGCTTCCCGGTTCATCTCCTGAGCGATAAAATCAAGCTTACGGCCGATTCCTTCGGTCTGTTCCAAAGTTTCCTTCATATGCTTGATATGGCTTTTCAGTCTTACCACTTCTTCATCTGTACAGATCTTGTCAGAGAAGATCACAACCTCAGCGGCGATCCTTCCCTCATCAATCTGGGTATCTTCCAGAAGCTCTTTCACCTTTGTTTCCAGCTTCTCACGGTACTCGGCAACGATCTGTGGCGAGCGTTCTTCCACTTTTCCGACAACCTCCAGCATACCGTCCAGTTTGCCGATGATATCCTTTTTCAGGTTCTCACCTTCCGCTGTCTTGGTCTGTACGAACTGCTCACAGGCACCCTTCATTGCCTTCTCAAGTCCGTTCCAGAGTTCCTCTTCATCTGCGGACTGTTCTTCCATCGTAAGCACTTCCGGACAACGTGCCAGTGTGGATACCCGGATATCATTGTCCAGGCCAAAGTGTTCTTCCATCTGTTTAAAACTTTCCATATATTCTTCTGCCAGCTTCTGGTTATATTTTAAAGTCATCTGGCTTTCTGTCATATCTTCATACCCGATGAAAATATCAATCTTTCCCCTCTGCACGTACTGCTTGAGCAGATTGCGGAGTGCCGACTCAAAGAAATTGAGCTTTTTCGGCATACGGATATTCACATCCAGGTAACGGTGATTAACCCCTTTCATCTCTACGGTAAATTTGCGGTCTGCTTCGGCGATCTCACACCGTCCAAAGCCTGTCATACTTTTTATCATTTGATTTTCCCTCTTCTTACTGACCTTTTAAGGGCCGTTTTACTATCGATTATTATAGTTCATTTACACTTACTCGTCAACCGGGTGACGGGGCATTTTCACTTGTCTATCTATGCCTCTCTATGCTATAATGAGCCCATTGAAAAAAGAATGTGCCCTGGCATATTCACGGATAAATATGAGGTGAATTTTTAAAATGGCTTTTGATGGAATTACAATTTCAAATATCGTAAAAGAATTAAATGATACGATCCTGAACGGACGAATCGCCAAGATCGCACAGCCGGAAAATGACGAACTGCTTCTCACGATCAAACCTGCGAAAGGGCAGGTGCGACTGGTCATCTCCGCAAGTGCATCCCTGCCGCTGATCTATCTGTCCAGAGATAACAAACCAAGTCCTATGACTGCGCCGAATTTCTGTATGCTTCTGAGAAAACATATTGCAAATGGCCGCATCGTAGGCATTTCCCAGCCTTCCCTGGAGCGGATCATCCGCTTCGAGATCGAGCACCTGGATGAACTTGGAGATCTGTGCCGCAAATCCCTGATCGTTGAGATCATGGGCAAACACAGCAATATTATTTTCTGCAATGAAAAGGGAATGATCATCGACAGTATCAAGCATGTTTCTGCTCAGATGAGCTCTGTGCGTGAGGTCCTTCCGGGCAGGGAATATTTTATCCCGGACACCATGAAAAAGGAGAATCCGCTTGACATTCCGGAAGAGAATTTCACACAGGAATTACTCTCCAAACCGATGCCTGTCGGCAAAGCGATCTACAACAGTTTTACCGGGATCAGTCCGGTTGTCGCCGAAGAGATCTGTCATCTCGCAGGGATTGATTCTTCCATTCCGGCATCTGAGATGTCTGCCGATCTGCTTTCCCACCTGTACCGGCAATTTACCTATTTTATGGAGCAGGTGACAGAAAGAAAATTCTCTCCTGCTATTTATTATGAAGGAAATGAGCCAAAAGAGTTCTCCTCTCTTCCACTCACCCACTTTTCCAACTATCAGGTGAAATCCTTTGACTCGATTTCTGAAGTCATCCGAACTTATTATTCTTCCCGTGATCTGATCACCCGGATCCGTCAGAAATCTTCGGATCTCCGCCGTGTAGTACAGACGGCACTTGAACGAAACCGTAAGAAATATGACCTGCAGTTAAAACAGCTCCGCGATACGGAAAACCGTGATAAATACAAGGTATACGGCGAGCTGATCCACACCTACGGCTACAATCTGGAGGATGGTGCAAAAGAACTGGAAGCACTCAATTATTATACTAACGAAATGATCAAAATTCCGCTGGATCCACAGAAAACGCCACAGGAAAATGCAAAAAAATATTTTGACCGCTACAATAAGCAGAAACGTACTTTTGAAGCACTGTCCGAGCTGATCAAAGAGACCAAAGATGAGATTGATTATCTGGAATCTGTCAGCAAGTCACTGGATATTGCGCGGAGTGAGGACGACCTGATCCAGATCAAGGAAGAACTGATTGAAAGTGGATTTATCCGCAGAAAGCAGTCTTCCAAAAAGGTGAAGATCACAAGCAAACCGTTCCACTATATTTCTTCGGACGGTTTCCATATGTATGTTGGAAAAAATAATCTTCAGAACGAAGAACTGACCTTCCATTTTGCAAATGGCGGGGACTGGTGGTTCCATGCGAAAAAGGCACCGGGTTCCCATGTCATCGTCAAAACTAACGGGGAAGAACTTCCGGACCGTACTTTTGAAGAGGCGGCAAGACTTGCGGCACATTATTCGAAGAATTCCGGGGCTGAAAAGGTGGAGGTTGACTATGTGGAGAAAAAGCAGGTTAAGAAACCGAATGGAAGCAAGCCGGGGTTTGTGGTGTACTATACAAATTACTCGATGATGATAGATAGTGATATTTCCGGGATACAGGAAGTGTTGTAAATATGGGTTGTGACACCGCCAGAGAAGAATAAAATCCGACACATTCCAAGTTGTGCAAACCATTCCGATGAGCCTCTTAGGGCGAGAATCGTGTTCAGCAAAGGCTTCCACGATTCTTGAGTCTCATCTCCATTGCACAAGATAGGAATGTGGCGGATTTTATTCTTCTCTGGCGGCGCTCGAATTTATTGAATACACTTGAGTGTTCCTGAATGCCAGAAGTGAATCATGGTGCTGTGGCGGGGATGTACTTTGATGGTGAAAGTTTTATGAAAATATTTTTTGGATTTTTAGAAGTTTGATTATATAAAGACCAGCCAACCAGTTCTTATATTTTTCATTGGAACTATTTGGCTGGTTTTAGTATTTTTTTAATAATTCGATATCAGTATTTACTTGATCTCGTATACTTTATCTAACTGTGCCATGCATGCCTGAATTTTTTGCATTCCGTCCTCATCGGCTGGGGCTCCGGAGAAGTAGAAAGTGACTTTGCCTGATTCTCCCGGGGTGGTTTCTTCCGGGAGAACTCGTTTTAGCTGGCGGAGGGTGCCTTCGTTGCCGTCTACGAAGTGGATTTCTCCCGGGAAGATTTTGCGGAAGGACTGTTTGAAGTAATTGAAATGGGTACAGCCGAGTACGACTGCGGCGTACTGGTTGAGGGTATAGTCCTGAAGGCTGTTTTTCAGGTATTCATCTATTTCCGGATCCTGGAATCTTCCGGCTTCTGCAAAGCGAACCAGCTTTGGAAGGGGCGCAAGGTCGACTTCATGCTCAGTGTCTACTTGTTCCAGAAGGTTGTGCAGTTTTTCTCCGGCGATCGTAACCGGAGTTGCTGTTACCAGGATCCGTTTCTGCATATCCTGATAGAGTTTGAGCGCACGCTTGACTGCCGGTTCCATACCGACGATCGGCACGGCAAATTCGCCTCTGAATTCCTTGGTTGCCACGCTGGTTGCCGTGTTGCAGGCGATCACAATTGCATCGACATCCTGCGCGATCAGGAAGTTCAGAACCTCTTCTACATATCCTTTGATCTGTTCCCTTGTCTTTTCTCCGTATGGAACATGCTTTGTATCCGCATAATATACAAATTCTGCTTCCGGCATTTTTTTCAGTGCGCGGTGAAGCACCGAAAGTCCGCCGATTCCTGAATCATATATTCCGATTTTCATTGGTATTACCTCGATTTCTTATTGTCTTATCTGACTTAAAAGTCAAAATCTGCATAATCTTCCGGAAGGAAACGGTGATAAATGATATGGCATCCTTCATCCTTGAAGCAGTAATAATACTTGTCCTCGCCCTCTTCAAAACGGATCATCCGGTCAAATTCTCCATTGTCCATCGGTTCTGTCACGATTTTATCCGAATGGGAACGGAACAGTGCTTCGATCTCTTCCATCGTGCAGCCATGCTTTGCGACAAGCTCCACCAGCTCTTTGATAAATTCATTCGGCTTCATATTTGCATGTACATATTCGGATGCCTTGTCCGATAAAGCAAAGCAAAAACGGTCCTTTACATGTGTAATCCCGACTTCCCCGAAAATATCTTCTGCTGCTTTCGGAAAATCTGCAAGGAGTTCCTGCATCTCTTCCGCATCTGCATTCGCCTCCATAAAATGATTCAGTGAACTGAGCGGATAATAAAGCCGGATCATCTCTTTCCGATATCCAAGCTTTGCCTGCTCTTCCTTCACCAGATCGATTAAACTTTTTTTCAAACGCTCATAACCCATATATATTAAAACTCCTGTCTTGGTAAGATAATGTCTGTCTGTTTCTGCAAACAAAGATATTTTAGCACATTCTTTTCATTTTCGCCACTCACACCGTTGAAGAATTCCTGTAATTTCGTTATCATAAAGGAAATATAAGTTATTTTCTATAATCAAGGGAATTTACTATGCATTCAATCAGTCTCAACAACTATTTCCCTCCGATAAAATTTTATCATTCCAATAGTAAAATTACTTTCTACATGAAAAACTTATTTAAAGAGAAAAGCATCATTTATTGAGCAAAAAATAAAACTTAAATATTCAGATATGAGGAGGTTAAAACTATGGACGAGCAGACAATCAAAGAACGGATCACCGCGCAGCGCGAATTTTACGCGACCGGTGCAACACTTCCGCTTCCTTTTCGATTAAAACAATTAGAACAGCTAAAACTTGCACTCAAACGCCATGAACAAGATCTGTACACAGCGCTAAAGGCGGATCTTGGAAAAAGCCGGATGGAAAGCTATATGTGCGAAATCGGGCTGACACTTTCTGAACTTACCTGGATGCAAAAGCATTTACCAAAGCTGATGCGCTGCAAAACCGTGCCGACTCCACTGGCGCAGTTCGCCGCCAGAAGCTTTCAGGCGCCATCTCCATACGGAACGGTGCTGATCATGAGTCCCTGGAATTACCCGGTACTCCTCACTTTAGAACCGTTAATCGATGCACTTGCCGCCGGAAACACCGTCATCTTAAAGCCAAGCGCCTACGCTCCACGCACCAGTCAGGTTCTGAGCCAGCTTCTCACCGAATGTTATCCGCCGGAGTATATAACAATGATCACCGGAGGCAGAGAAGAAAATCAGGCACTCTTAAACCAGCGTTTTGATAAGATCTTTTTCACCGGCGGAAAAACGGTCGGAAAAGAAGTCCTTCGTCATGCTGCCGAATACCTGACTCCTGTCACTCTGGAGCTTGGCGGAAAAAGTCCATGTATCGTAGATTCCACAGCGAAAATCCCACTCGCTGCAAGACGGATTGTATTCGGAAAATATCTCAACTGCGGACAGACCTGCGTTGCTCCGGATTATATACTCTGCGATGCTTCCATTCGCGACCAGCTGCTTCAGGCACTGGAAAAAGAAATCCACCGGCAATTTGGCAAACAGCCACTGCAAAATCCAGATTATGGAAAAATCATCAATGAAAAACATTTTCACCGGCTGCAGAATCTGATTGCCACCGATAAGCTGGTCTGTGGCGGCGAGTCCGATCCGTCTGCCCTGCACATCGCACCTACGATCCTGAAAAATGTCACCTGGGACGATCCGGTTATGGGCGAAGAAATCTTTGGGCCGATTCTTCCGGTGCTTACTTATTCAAACCTTGATGATGCGATCCGACAGATTGAAGCTCATCCGCACCCGCTTGCACTCTATCTTTTCACCGAAGATCCTGCTGCCAAAAAGAAAGTCCTTGCCAGATGTCATTTTGGCGGTGGCTGCATCAACGATACCATTATCCATCTTGCTACCAGCCAGATGCCATTTGGCGGTGTCGGAGAAAGCGGCATGGGATGCTATCATGGAAAGGATGGATTTGCATGTTTTACCCATCAGAGAAGTGTTGTAGATAAAAAGACCTGGATGGATCTGCCGGTACGGTACCAGAAGTACCGGTTCTGGAAAGAAAAAATGCTGAGAGGCTTCCTGCGCTAAGATTAGCGCGGGGAAGACTTCCCAGCAGATAAAAATTAACCATCCACACATATCATTTAACAAACAGCATCTCAGTTTATCCTTTTCAAATTCATTATTCCCTTTGTATTAGTACTCCTAAATCCATAAGCACACAGGAAATCATAGACAATATTCTAAATGTATCAGATTCCCGAAAAATTTTTTCCTGTTCATCAAAAACCATACCATTCGTATTGTTAAATTCATCTAAATCAAGAGGTATTTTCTTTTGTTCTAGATACTTCAGCATTTTCACCCCTGCATGTATAATATTTGCTTTACATATTTTATTCATTGAAATAGTCTTAGCATGTTCATTAATATATTTTTTCGCATCCGATCACGGTCAAATAAATAATAAATAGCTGTATTATCAATATCAAACTCATACTTTTCGATCAACTCTTCATATATTTGATCCAAATATTCTTCACTATTAATTGACGAAATATTAGATGTTTTTGTATTAACAACAGCAACTATACTATGTTTATCTCCTTCCCGAACATAATATTCTTCTCTTTCACGCCTTTTTTCAATTTGCGTATATCCAAGCACATCTACAAATATTTTTTTCATCAAACTAAATTCATGCTTACTTCCTTCAACAATCAGCAACACTTTACCAACACGTTTATTTTCTATCAATTCCATACTCAGGTACTCCCCCAAACACTCCGCTCAGATACATTTTTTCAAGATTTTGTGCCGCTCTTGGCTGCTCATCTGAAAAACGTTTTATTTTACTTCCCTCTTTTCCTTCCATTTCTACTGCATAAATCTGATCAGGTCTCAAAATGGAATTTGACAATAAGTTCGTTGAATGTGATACAAAAAATAACTGCATACCCTTTCCATTTCTCATAATATATCTAATAAGTAATTCCTCTAATTTATTGTGCAATCCACTACTAAATTCATCAATTAACAACATTCCTCCGTTTTCTACAACAGAAAGAATAGCTGGCAATATATTAATAAGTGTCTGGTTTCCCGTAGACTCCATAAATATAGGGAGTGGTGTTTCTATTCCCTGTCTTTCAAAAAATACCATTTTCCCTTCATTCTCATCTAATTCAAAACGTAGCCCTTCTTTTTCAACAACTTTTTCATATTGAATAGCAAATTGAAAATTATTGTCTTCAAAAAACTTATTTATATGATTTGTTCCATTCTCCTCAAGATATTTATTTACAGAAAGGCTTTTTCCGTTATACGATACAATTCTTCTCGAATATGCATTGATATACACTGATTTTTTTAATTCATCAAACCACTGAATCAGTATTTTGTTTCCTGCAAATTTTGTACTAAAATAAACTCGTTTTAAGAAAAGTAAAGTATCATCTACTTCGTGAAAAGACTTTTCCTCTTCTAATTGTAATCTTACATTCTTTTTTACACGTTCTATCACTATTTGATCATCAACTGTCAATCTCTCTTCTATAAACACATTTCTATCAAAAGAAAATTCATATTTAATTTCATGATTGTCTACATCAAATTCAAATTGTAAACTTGTTATTTTCTCCGTTGAAAAAAGACAATTATACATTACCAATGATATATCTCTATCTTTAAACAATAAATCCAGCATTAGCTTTATTGGTTGTAATGCTGTTGTTTTCCCTGAAGCATTATCTCCTACAAAAAGCACTCCTTTCAAGTTCTTTCCTTCCGTATTTTGCTCTAATAATTTATAATTCGTTTTTGTATAATCAAAAATAGTTTCATTCTTAAAACACTTGAAATTCTTAGCAATCACTCGTTTTAACATATTTTTTCCCTTTCTTTTATTTTTGATCGTAATTTTTTTACGCTTATAATTTATCATATACATTTATTTTATACAAGTGCTCACTTTTTAAACAAAATTCTCCATGTTATCATAAAATAAATAACTGATTAACTTTTTCATCGAAAGGAGTACCACATGTTTTGATCAGATTTCCCCGCACCAACTGAAAAAATGCTATTTTTTAAATGGGTTAATCTTTCCGGTAGAAAATCCAAGTCCTATTCTACTCATTCAACGAAAACCAGACTTTCTAAATATATGGTTAAAAAAATTTTTGTGTCCGTATTGACTTCATATCATACCCACTTCGCAAATTCGGCAGCAATCCTTTCTCAGAACTGCTGCCGAACTTTCTTTTCTATCCGCGGTGTGCTCTCTCGCAACAATAATAGCAACCATCCGCATCCGGATAACCATTTCTTTTTGCATAAGCTACCGCATCGATCTCATCTGCATGCCATCCCAGGCTTACCTGATTATATGCTGCCGGTCTATGTCCGCATGTTGTAGTATGCACTTCATTATAACGACCATCCGTCTTTTCTCTGTTAATAATATAACTTGGCATCTGTAACACCTCCTTTCTGTTGTTAAAGAAAGTGTATCACTTATGCCATTTTCTTTGGTGTGCTGTCAGCACACAATACCTCTCTAATTACTGATTGGTATAATGATCAAAATAACCACTATCAGAAATACCATCGGCCACAAAAAATATCCGATCCACCGAAGATATTTATGCTCCATAAAAGGTAATTTATTCCGTAAACCAAGATAATTTCCGTAAAATGCAACCGTCAATAATACCCAGATAAGAAATGCCAGCCGATTACTCCACAAAGCAAATCCTGTAACAGCATTACCATCCTTTTGCGTGACCTCCAATGATATACCAAGCCAGAAAATAAAATAATATCCTATTATTGCAGATACCATTTTCCAGATTGTTCCTGTCCGGAAACCAACCGGTAAAAACGGCTTCATCCACCGTCCCTTTCGTGGAACTTTTTCTACCCCTGTTTTTTCTGCATTATAATTATAAAAATAACGATCGGTTGTCCATGATAAAACTTTCTGAAGTTCTTCTCTCAGTGCTGTCGCAGTCTGATATCTGCTGTCCGGTGAAAACTCTGTACATTTCCGTATAATACCAGACATCACTTTTTCTCTGGGACTTTCAGCTATATACAAATACTCGTCCGGATATCTTTTTGTAAGCAAATAGTTCATCAATACACCCATTGCATATATATCCGTTCTGGCATCTGACTGACTAAAACCAAACTGCTCTGGTGCGGCATATTTCCTGGTTCCGATAATAACAGTATCATTATCTTTACCATCCTCATATTGCTTTGCTGTATTAAAATCAATAATTTTCAAATATCCATTTTCCTGTATCAAAATATTCTCCGGCTTTAAATCCCTGTGTATAACAGGCTGCGGAAGATTATGGAGATGCTCTAATACATCGCAAACTGTCAGCATCAAACGGCAGACCTCCTCCAATGAATAGACTCCTTTTTCTTCCAGATGCTCTGCCAGAGACTCTCCTTGCACATATTCCTCTACAATTATCAGCTTTCCGTTATCTTCCACACATTCGATAATTTTAGGAATATGCGGATTCCCACAATCCTTCAGATACTCATAGACTTCCCTGCAGTAAACCTCCTGCTCCTTCATCACAAAAATATGCCCGTTCTCCACATGCTGCACCAGAATCACATTTTTATGTGTACTGATATCTGCTATCTTTTTATAATAAGACAATCTGCATTGTTCCTCTAATGTCATACCACCCTCACCTCTTGTTATTTCTGTAAAAATCCTTTATGATAATCATAACATTTATTTTTACTTTTATCTACAATAAGGAGCTTTACTATGAACCCGTAAAATGAAACCAGAACGACTGCTTTATTTCAGGAATTAGACGAAATTTCTAAAGGTCAAAAATCCTATACAACCTTTTTAAATCACCAAAAAAATGAACAGAACTATCTTTCTCTTAAGGATTATATCGATGATTACTTTTTTCAGCACCCGGATATCACCCCTTCTGTTATTATCCAGGATTCTAATCTGAGTAGAAACTACGTCTATCCAATCTGCAACGGTACGAAACATCCAACAAAATACAAATTAGTCGCTTTCTGCATTGGTGCACATATGACCTTAAAAGAAACGCAAAAAGCTCTTACTCTTGCAGGATGCTCACAACTTTATCCTAAAATCCCTGTTGATTCCGGAATTATCATTTGCATCAATCGAAAGTGTAAGAGCGTGACAGAAGTTGGGTTGTTTCTTAGTGAAAATGGACTGGAAAGTCCATTTTAATCTGGATGATTGTTCCCTTGTCTGGTTTCTTATGTAAAAAATTTTCACAGTATCATTTGCAAATAGTGATACCATGAAACCTTTTTCCGTAAAGTTTCCATTCTCCAACTGCTCCGGCCCCCTGCGCTACATTAGTATCCAATATCTCATAGTGCAATCCTATCGTCCCTCAGAACATTCGTTTTATCTCAATTATACACAACCTGAAACCTGATTCCAATAGCAACGCACAATATTTTTATCTATTTTCCATTTAGTTCCTCTTGAGCGCACAATAATATTGTGCTATTATAAGGCTGTCAGATACTGAGCAGAACGGTCTGACAAAGGAGGAAACACTATGGCTAAACAATCAAAAAAAGCCGTTGTTACTGTAAAACGATCATCTACTTCCAGCTCTGTTGTTCACTTTCCACAGACAGATAAAAACGAACAGCCTGAATTTGCATTCGGTGCAGTGATCCGCAAGTACAGAACGCAAAACGAACTGAGCCAGCCAAAGCTGGCGGAGCTTCTGGGAGTGTCGCGTAACACTATCACAAACTGGGAAAATGACCGCGCCCGCCCGGAAGTGGAAACCATCCGGGTTCTTTGCAGTATGCTTGGAATTCCTCTTTATGAGCTATTTGCTCTGCCAAACGGTTCCCAGCTGTCTTCCCATGAAAAAGTTGTGTTCGGACAGTACCGAAAACTGAGTCCCGTCGGCCAGCGCATCGTAGACCGGATGATCGAATCCGTCATGGGTGAAGAGCAGGATGCCCGTGACAGATACCTGGACGAGAATTATTTCCTATCCGAGTTGCAGTCTACTCCTGCTGCCGCAGGTCCCGGCTGTGCTTTTATCGACACACCACCGAAGTATATGTTTATAAAGAAAAACGGATACAACGAATCTGCTGATGCGTTGATTCGTGTATCCGGTGCAAGTATGGAACCACAGTATCATAATGGCGATCTGGTATATGTAAAGTATACTCAGTCTGTTGAAGATGGCGATATTGTTATCTGCTCTACTGCAGATGGTGCCGTCATCAAGCAGATGCTGAACCACAAACTCTACTCTTTAAATAAGGCACTCCCCTACGGTGAAAAGTCTGAAGATGATCATGTCACAATCGTCGGTATGGTTCTCGGAAAGGTAAGCCCGCTGGAACTTCCTGCTGATGATGACATTCCTCTACTTGAAGAAGTAAAAGCCCAGGAAGTCCGGGAATTCAAGAAGAAGTATGGATTGCTGTAAGAGGTGGCCATCATGAATAAAGAAAAAGTCTATGTAAAAGTCGATTCTACATTCGACCCAACCGGTTTTATGCAGCCGACATCGATCACCTGGTCGGATGGACGTACCTTCCCAATCGAAACAGTGCGCGACTTCCGTCCCGCCGGGACTGCCGATAACGGTTACTCCGGTGACTGTTTTACTGTGCTCATACAGGGGCAGGAAAAGCACCTGTTCTTCGAGCACCTTGATCCACGCTTCAACGGTCGGTTAGGCCGGTGGTTTGTCGAGAGAGCCGGACATTAACCGCAATATTATGAGAATACAGTCGGAAAGGAGGAAATTACACGATGCAACGCACATATCTTGCGATAGATCTTAAAAGCTATTATGCGAGTGCGGAATGCGCCGCTCGCCACCTTGACCCGCTTACCACAAATCTGGTCGTGGCAGATTCCTCCCGCACTGAGAAGACTATCTGTCTCGCTGTGTCTCCTTCCCTGAAAGCCTATGGCATTCCGGGTCGCGCCAGACTGTTCGAGGTCGTGCAGAAGGTCAAAGAGGTCAATGCAAATCGGTTAAGGGAAGCGGTACGATTAAGAAAAGCGGTGTATAAGGACGGTAAACCATCCTTTTCCTCAGCCTCCTATGATTCCTTATCCCTTGCCGCCGACCCATCACTTGAACTCTCTTACCTTGTTGCACCGCCCCGGATGGCATATTATGAAAAGGTGTCGCGGCAAATTTATGGCATCTATCTGAAATACATTGCCCCGGAGGATATTATGGTTTACAGTATCGACGAGGTGTTCATCGATGCCACCGCGTACCTATCCCACTACAATATGACTGCACACGACCTTGCCATGACAATGATCCGGGAAGTGCTTTATACGACCGGCATCACCGCCACTGCCGGGATCGGTACGAATCTGTATCTGGCGAAGCTGGCAATGGACATCACCGCCAAGCACGCTGCGCCGGACAAGGATGGGGTCCGTATCGCTGAACTGGATGAAGAGAGCTTCCGCTATCTCCTATGGGATCACAAGCCGCTCACAGACTTCTGGATGACTGGTCCCGGCACCGTCAAACGATTAGAAAAACACGGCATCCATACGATGGGTGAACTGGCATATTTCAGCACTGTCAATCAGAATATCTTATATAAGGAATTCGGCGTTGATGCCGAACTGCTGATCGACCATGCTTGGGGGCTGGAACCCTGCGGCATGAAAGAAATCAAAGCCTACAAACCCAGCACCAACAGCATCTCCGAGGGACAGGTTCTCTCCTGCCCTTACCCATACGACAAAGCCAGAATCATTGTCATGGAGATGGCTGACAGCCTGGTATTACAGCTGACGGACAAAGGGCTGGTAACGGATAGCCTGACACTGGATGTTGGCTATGACCGGGAAAACTGTGACAGCGGTAAGTATAAAGGTCCGGTACACATCGATCACTACGGCCGCACTGTTCCGAAGGGTACTCATGGCAGCGCAAAACTGGATAATCCGACCAACCTTGGCAGCATCCTGATCTCTGCCACAACTGAACTGTTCGACCAAATCATAAATAAAGAACTAACAGTACGGAGAATCACAATAGCCGTCAACCGTGTGGTCAAGGATGAGGGATTCTTCCAAGTTGACCTGTTCACGGACACGACCAGGCTGGAAAAAGAGAGAAAGCTACAAAATGCAATGCTGGGACTTAAGAAGAAGTTCGGCAAGAACGCTGTTCTGAAGGGAACCAACTATCTGGCTGGTGCAACGATGAGGGAAAGAAATCAGCAGATAGGCGGTCATAAAGCCACATAAGGAGGGAAAACATGGACTACAAAAACACACCGGAAGGCAGAGCCGTCCAAAGTAAGTATGGCAAAATCCTCCATGCTCCCCGCCCAGAGCCACCACATAATCATCCCCGGATGCCGATGTCAACTCGCGCTAAAATCTTCTCTCCTTTTGCCGCCTTACGAGGCTATGAGGATGAGATTGCTTCCGAGGGCAGAGATCACCTCAAAGGAAATAGAATTGAACTGTCTGAAGAAGGCAAACAAGCACTGAATCAAAAGATCAGCCAGCTTCGGAAGGGACAAGAGATCACAATAAAATATTTCACGGACGGCTACTATGAAGATATAGCCGGAGTACTGGATGCTGTGGATGCAATAAACAAAGAGCTACGAGTTTACACAGGATTTATAAATGATACCGGCAAAGAGCTGCCGACCATTATTGCATTTGAGGATATATTAGAGATTGGGGTGAATATGACTTGAACTGCTACTTTTGCGACGCCTGCCGCTACTGCTTCTCTGCTGAGAAGCTGCCGGATCGTTGCCCTGACTGCGGGGCACAAACCTATAAAGAGAAGCCAGCGGTGCGCTTAGCGAGTAAAATGGAAAAAGAGAAACTGCTCAGAATACGGAAAGAAGATAAGGAGGACACACAAAATGAAAGCACATAAATATTGGTCACTCGGCGCACTTGCCTGCATGGCAGGGTGTTTCTACACAGGCTGCAAGAAGCTGATGCAGGCCCACAAGTATTTTGCTTGTGGCTCTCTGGTCTGCATGGGTATGGCAATTTACTCCGGCCACAAAATTGCACCGAAGAAGAAAAAAGATGAAAAGCCTGAAAAATAAGAACACACACCCTCGCCGTAACAAGCGAGGGCTTTTTTGAACTCCAGGAGTTCATTTTATTTCCATCACAAACTAAATGTTACATACCGTATACTTCCATCATGAGTCAAATTCCAACTTTCAGGCCTTCCTCAAAAGCGGTCTTCTCCCATGCACAGCACACCGTTCCCTGCCGGTCCATGATCTTCTCCCAGAGAGGAATCTTATCGCCGATGTAGTCATCTACCAGCCTATCCATACCTTCCAAGCCACGCAGCCACTCTTCCAGTTCCTTTTCTTTTTCCTTTGCTACTTTCCCGGCAACTGTGTTTTTCTCTACTGGATTATTCTCCGTGTAATGCTCGTAGATCAGATCCAGCAGATTCTCCACTGGCGGATAATACTCCGGCTCCGTTTTCTTAATACAATCCTCCAGCACTTCTTTCAATTTTTCTATAATGCTACCATCCTTCCCAACTGAGATTCACATCCTCAGTTACGGCACATATTACCGCACACTTTTGTACATAGCAACCTATTTTTTGCGGCCTTTCGGATGGCCCATCTTCTGCTTCACTTCATCTGGCATGTCGATCAGTCCGAACCGATAGAACATTCCGTAAATATAAGTCACTCCTCGGATATCCCCCAGAGCTTTCGGGCGGTTTACCACTTCTCCTACCTTTTTTATATTGTTCAGTGCCAGCAGCACTGAACTCCATGCCAGACTTTTACTGTTCTCTCGGCGGTCTATCCACAGTTCTTTTGTGTATTCGCCGCTTCTGCCTTTTCGTATTTCATAGGTAAAGGGTAAGCCGGAATAGGTTTTAAAGCGCACACCAGAATAAAGCAAGATCGTCTCCCACAGGTGCTCCTCTGTTGGCTCTGATCTCAGTTTTCTCACTGCTCTGTATCTCCGCCGCCGTTCCGCTCCAGCACTAATTTTTTCTTTATCTGCTGTACTCGGGAAGTACACACCTTTCTGATATGGTAGGTACGAGGTCACGGAGGCTTTGGAGAGTTGAAGAGTATTTGCGGTTGAGAGGATGGCTTCTTTATAGTTCTGTGTTTTCCGATACTCCTCAAAGGTATCCTGTACCTTCTCCGCCACATCCGATTCATACACACCAGCCGTGATGAGCAGCTTTCTTGCTTTGATTGGATTTAAAGTTAGCGCATCTGCAATGGATCGGAGGGAGCATTCCTCCTCATAAAGTGCCACAGCACTTTCCATCTGCTCTTTTAGATTCTTACCGGCATCATACTCCGGCTTTAGCTTCTTTCGACCGCCACCTGGCTTCCGAGATTTATACGCTCTTTTTTCTCCCATAGCTCACAGCACCAGCTCATACAATTTGAACGTCATCTTCCCGACTACATCATAATAGAGCGTTTTTGTCTGAACATATTGAAAGCCCAGTTTCTGATACAGCTTTTCGGCAGTTGTATTGTTCTCGATTACATCAAGCCTCAATGCTTTCCTGCCAGCTTTTCTCTCCAGTTCAATCACATTCTCCACTAATCTCCGCGCCAGCCTTTTTCCTCTCTGCCCCGGATTCACTGCCAGAACATGAAGAACAATTATCTCATCCGAATTAATCTGCCACGGAGCATCTGCATAGCCATCGACCTTTTCATCATTTGCTATCACACATGCCGCAATTTCATCACCATCTGCCAGCACATACAGTTCTCCCTTATCAATACTGGCCTGTATCATTTCATCCGATGGATGGATTCCTTTCTTCCATTGTGGAAATGACGGGTCATCCTTCTCCTGATCAATCAAGTTCCAGTACAGGGATCTTATTTTGTAAAAATCTTCTTTTTCTGCCTTACGAAATATCATTTTGTCCACCTCTTTACTCATGCAGCTCCAGCGGCAGACCATCCGGGTCATGAAAGAAAGTCATCTTCTTGCCGGTATAATCATCCACACGGATTGGCTCACATTCAATTCCGACCGCTGCCAGTTCTTTCACTGTCTGTTCCACGCTATCAACGCAGAACGCAAGGTGACGCAGCCCACATGCCTCCGGGCGATTCACACGCTTCGGTGGATTTTCCTCAGCGAAAATCTCCAACTCCGTAAGCTCATTGACACGCAGATCCAGTTTCCAGTCCTTACGCTCCGAGCGGTAGTTTTCTCTGATGACAGAGAATCCCAGCCTGTTCACATAGAAATCCCTCGCGGCTTCGTAGTCAGATACGATGATTGCAATATGATGTATTTTAGATAAGTTCATTTTGTGACACGCTCCATTTCTTTTATTTCCGTTGCAAACTATACAGCAACCTTCAAAAAATACCGTGTGAACTCCTGGAGTTCAGTTTGTCCACACGGCATATCATCAAAACTTGATTACTTTCGGCTCATGGGTGAAAGAACTAATGGTAGCCACACCGTTCTTGAAGTAGAACACCTCAGTGTTACCATCATCTGCGGCATACATCTTCTTTAAACTCGGATAGGCATCCAGCATAGATTCTCTCGCTTCCACACGGTCATCCTCTACCAGTTCGCCGGCAACGCGAATCCACTCGCCGCCCTTAAATGCACACAACTCTGCTTTCGGATTGGCATGCAGCTGCTTGGAAACATCCTTCTTCTTGCCAGTCTGGATGTACAGCTTGCCTTCAAAAATATGTGCCGTGCCAAACGGACGCACTCTCGGCTGGTCGCCTTCGACCGTTGCCAAGTAATATGTTTCAGCTTCTTTTAAGAACTTTACGATTTCTTCCATTTTATTCTTTCCTTTCCCACACGGTCGCGTGTGATTTATAGTTTTATGGTTTTATTTCAGTTTTTCGAGGATCTCATCCGCACTCATGCCGCTTGCCAGCAGCTTCTTCAGTACACTCTCGGCTTCAGCCTTCTTAGCTTCTTCAGCAGCCTTAGCATCTGCCTTTGCCTTCTTCGCTTCCAGGGATGCCTCTTCTTTTTCGGCCTTCTTCAGAGCAGTCTTCTTCTCTTTCAGGTCAGCCTTCAAAGTGTCAATGTTGGCGGTGATGGATGCGATCTCGGCTGTGAGTGCTTGCTTTGCGGACTGCTTTTCTGCAATCTGTGTTGCAAAATCTGCAGTCACAGTTTTGGGCTTATTCTTGCTACCTTTAGTTCTGGGCATAGGACACAAACCTCTTTCCAAAATTATAATCGTTTAAATTAAGTATTGTGTAGGTATGAGAACAACATAGAAGTCTCTTTTTTTAGTATATCACAAAACTATACTCTTTTACAGACGCTTTCTTGCCTTCATCGCTACACAATACAATAAACCGCCTAGCACTCCGCCGACTGTGTTGTAGAAAATGTCTGATAGCTGGAACGTTCCCAAGCGAAGTAATAACTGCAACATCTCAATGCTCACCGAAAAAATGAACGCTAGTTTTCCGCTATACCACAGTATCTTCTTCCTGCCGCTTCTTATCTTTTCTTTGAATGTCCACATCACTACTGCTGAAAACGGAACCATCATGATCACGTTCTCGATGCACTCGGTGGTCAGAACCTGTTCACCATTTTTTATCTCCCAGATGCCCCAGCCGCCCATGACATCAGATAAAGGATTCAGCCACAGATTTCGATTCAGTAACGTTCTGAACAAGATCATGGAGGTCACAAAGGCCAAGAAGAATAGTTTTCTAAAGAACACGTCCTCTTTGAACTTCTGATACCATGTCACCATGGCACTCTTCCAACCTTTGCCGGCGTCTTGAGGCTCATAAGCATATAAGTAGAAAAACATAGCCAAAAAGGAAAGCAGGAGTGAGAATCCAAACGGCTCATAGAGTGCAGTCAGGATGTTTGTGAGGATTTTGGCCAATACTTTTATTATTTCCATTACAGGTCACTGAACAGGTCAGCCTTGTATACGCCTTTTTCTAACATTTTCTTGAAGCTGTCCTTTACGACTGCGACATCCTCGTGGTAGGTCATTCCGTACCAGGTGTCGTTGGTCTTCAGAACCTTCACAGACATCTTGCCCTGCTGCAACAGCTCACCGATGAAAATAGGAATCAGATACTCGGCTTTCTGAGGATTACCCGGCACTTCCTTCTCGAAGAACTCTTTAAAGCCTTCTTCCAGTACACTCAGGAAATCAGGAGTTAAGCCCCACATATTCATGGAGACCAGTGAATTCACGTCAACAGTCACGCCGTCCGCCTCTGTTCCAGTCGCAGTCTTTACAATATTCTTAGTCTCAACAACCTCAGTTAGATTATTCTGCTCGTCCATCTTGCAGATACCACGAGTCACACCGCCATTGTCAGACAGGGTGTTCTTCAGAACAAAGCCTGCCATGCAGGACTCGCCGCCATTCACCAAATAGTCATGAACAGCCTTGAAACCTTCTTTGCCGTAGTAATCGTCTGCGTTAATGACGATGAACGGGGTCTTGATGACATTTTTCGCTGCAAGCACAGCCTGACCCGTTCCCCACGGCTTTGTCCTGCCTTCTGGCAGAGTTCCCGGGATATCATTGATATCCTGGAAAGCATAGTCTACAGTTACGTAATGAGAAGAGCAAGTGGAGGCAATGCGATCACCGATCACCTCTTTGAACTCTTTCTCGATATCCTTGCGGATGATAAATACTACATGATTGAATCCGGCTTCAATTGCATCGTGGATTGAGTAGTCCATGATAATATGTCCAGCATCGTCCACTGGTTCCAACTGCTTAATTCCTGTTCCGAAGCGACTGCCAATACCGGCGGCCATGATAAGTAATGTTGTTTTCATCTTAATTTCTCTCTTTCGTTTAAAATTACAAAACCATAAATTATTTTTTGTTACCGAGTTCTTCCATGTATTTTTTAGCATCCTTCATAAAGCTGACTGCAATCATCACGATTACCGCACCAATCGGGAAAGCTGCAACAATACTCACCGACTGAAGATTGTTCATGGAGCTTTCTGCAAACAGCAAAGCAATCGGAAGCAAAATAAGCAGAATACACCACATCAACTGAATGCCTTTATTTGGTTGCTCACCATCCTCCAGTGTGTGATAGCTATAGCAGGATGCTGTCAAAGCGATCGAATCGAAAGAAGTCGCATAGAAAGCAATCATCGTCAGCAGAACAACCACCATGATAACAGGCGCACCCGGCATCGTTTTGATGATAGACACAATCATGCCATATAGATCTCCGCTTTCCAGATACTGTGCAATAAAGTCAGCCTTTCCAGTGACCTGCATTCCCATAGAATAGTTACCAAGTACAACAAAGCTCGTCAACGTAGAGCCAACACCAAATACATAGCCACCAAGAATCGTCTGACGTACTGTTCTGCCACGAGAAATGCTGCCAATAAAGAACGGAGCAGCCACGCACCAGACCATCCAGTAAGCCCAATAGTAAATCGTCCAGTTCTGTGGGAAATTCGATGTACGGAGCGGGTCAGTGAACGTAGACAGATCAACAAAGTTCTGAATCATCCGTCCAAGGGAAGAAAAACCAGTTTCAATAATGTACCTTGTTTCTCCACCAAACAGCAGCACAAAGGCAATCAGACCAAAGAACATATAAATACAAATGTTTGCCAACTTGCTGATTCCCTTAAATCCATGCAGCAAGGAATATGTATATACAGCACAGGTAATCAGAAGAATAATAATGTTGATTACAGTACGACTAACGGCAACATGGAACAATTCACTGATAATGGTTGCCATAAGCGGTGTTGCTACACTAAAAGTAGTAGCAGTACCAGCAAGGAGGGCAAACACAGCTAACAGATCAATAATGCGACCTGCCCAGCCATCGGTACACTTTCCAAGAATCGGGCGACAAGCCTCTGAATACTTCTGACGGTTTCTTTTTCTCACATGGAGCATAAAGCCAAATGCAACGGCCAGTACCAGATAGAATCCCCATGGAATGAAACTCCAATGGAACAGTGGATATACGCCTGCCCAATCCTGAATACTTCCCATCTCTGCCAGATGCGGATCAGTCGCATACAGCACCCATTCCGAGAACGAATAGAACAAAATATCTGCTGCAAGACCACAGGTAAACATCATTGAGCCCCACGCAAAGAAGGAATACTTCGGCTTCTCATTCTGCTCGCCAAGGACGATATTACCGTACTTAGAACCAGCAATATACAGAGAAAGAATAAAAATTCCTAATCCAATTACTAAGTAATATGTACCAAAGGTATCACCAAAGAAAAAACGAATCTGACTCAGTACAGCATTCGATTGTTCCGGTACAAAAAAGAATAGAACACATAATGCAATCACGATTGCCAAAGGCACCAGTGTTATCATCCAGTCTATTTTTCCATGTTCTTTTTTCGTATTCACTTACTTTTCCTCCACATATTTTTTGTAGCTGACATCCAGAGCAATTAGCTCGCTCAGATTATCCACTTCTATAATATCGTCCTTATTCATAGGACGGATACCCAATTGATACTCCTCCGGGTAACAGAACATCGCCACATCATCCCAGTAGATTTGTCGGTTCTTCTTTTGTTCAAACTCAATTTCAAGGTGGCGTTTCAGTTTTTTTCCATCCTCTGCAGTCCAGCGGGAAATACTGTACAGCTGCCATCCACCTTTTCCACCTGTCCGACTGCAGGAGGTAACGATGCCATCTTCTACAGTCTGAAGCCACTCATCCGTTTCTCCATCTGTCCAAACACTGTTATATCCAGAGCGTTCAAACTCTGGTGCAAGAATTTCCGGATTATAAATAATCTGATCACCATCCAGAATAATCGCATTTTCAATATAATCTCTTGCCACGTAAAGCGATGCAATGTTATTACAGGTATCATAATAAGAATTTTCAATCAGCTTAACACCAGGATACTCCTTTTCAAGTGTCACAAACTGCTCTTTCAGATATCCAACAACAACATAGATCTCATTGATTCCGTTTTTATGTAGTCCATCAATCACGGTATCAATCATCCGCACCCCATTCACTTTAACCAACGGTTTCGGTGTTGTCAGCGTCACCGGGTGCATTCGATTTCCTAAGCCGGCCGCCATAATTATGGCTCTTTCTACTTTTGGCATTTATTCTTCCTCCCCTTGTTTTTTCAGTTCTTCTTGAACAATTCGATAATAGTCTTTGGCATATCGGTACTGCCGAAGTGAATACTCACCAAACTCTACGCCGAGGTTTCTCTTATACTCACACCAGTTACTCCACAGCAGACCACAAGCAGCGATGTAGCAATAAATCTTGATTCTAGTCTCATCACTACAAGCTTCCGTAAAATAGGCTGCAATCAGACGATCGACCTGACGTTTATTGTAAAGAGAATAAATACAGAACATTGCCACATCCACATGAGGATCTTGCATTCCTGCATACTCCCAGTCAATCAGTCGGATTTCTTCCCTGCCATCTTTCTCCGCAAAAAGGAAATTATCCGGCACTGCATCAATATGGGTCAGGACTTTTTCTCCAACATGTGCATTAATATAAGGCTTTAGCGACAGAACATTTGCTTTTGTTTTTTCATAGTCTTTATAAACAGAAGGAGTCCCCTCCCATAGCGTTTCATAAAACTCCATCTGTCCGAAAATATCAAACTCGTGGTTTACTTTCAATTTTAAGTCATGGAACGCATGTAGCCGCTTCATACACTTTTTAACATCTTCATAATTCAAAGGATCACATACTCTCGCGCCTTCCAAGAATTCCGTGATTTTATAGCCATTTTGAGGGTTGATATATGCAATATCATCGCAAATATGCTTTCCATCAATAGTTTGATAAACCGCTGCCTCTTGACGACGATTGATGAGCTGATCAGTTCCTTCGCCCGGAATTCGCATGATATATTTTTTTCCCTTGCAGGTAAACAGGAAAGAACGATTCGTCATGCCCTTTTTAAGAACTGTAATATCTGTAACTGCTTCTGGCTTTGCATCCAGAGCCTCACAAATCACCTGAATTGCATCTGTTTTCAACTGGTTAGAATCGCTGTCAATTTCCCGGAGTTGCTCATAAGTATTGATTTCCACTACATCTGCTGAATGAACCACACGAGCTGCTACTATCATCCGATCCTTATTATAAAGTGCCTCCTCCCAGAATGCTCCATCGTACCTCTGATTTTTGCATAGTTCTTCAATACGTTTTGCAACTGTGTCGGCATCCTCTTTTACCAGGTAGCAGATACCTATCATTGCATTACCGCCAGAACTTTCTGGTACAGTTACCAGCTCCATTTTACGGTTAACTCGGACATTACTGTCGTTGTCTACAAGATCGCTGACCATATACCATGAATATAGTTCATGCTGATGGAATGGATTTCGATCACACCAAATATCACAAGGAATAATGTATGCATTCTCTAAATGCTCTATTACAAGTTTGACCGAATGCAGATTATTTTTTGCAGCATAATCGGCATTCACTAGCAGTTCTACACCATACTCATCAATCAAATACTCGTATTTTTCTTTCATGAAGCCTACAACAACATAGATTTCCTTGATTCCCACTTCATGAAGCTGTTTGATAATACGCTCGATTAACGGCTCGCCATTGACTTCCAGAAGACCTTTTGGCATTTCGGTATTGATGGGAACCATTCGCATACCAAATCCCGCAGCTAGAATAACAGCACGTTGTGGTTTTTTTTGTTTAAATTCCATTATTGCTTTCATTGTCGGGCGTATGGATTCATCTAGGTAATCTGCTTTGATAAGTTCCTTAATCGAACGGTTTACTACTCCCAATGAATGGCCTGATACTTCCGCCAAAATTCTCTGATTAATAAAAGGCTCCAGCAAAAGCACATTTAAAACATCGCTTTCTTGCTTGTTCATATACTTCCTCTCTTTCTTTTTCATGAACATAAAATCAAACACAATCCGATCTTCCGGATGTTCTCCAAAAAGACCGGATTAATTGTGCCTTAGTATAGATTCATGTTATTTAAACATCTCAGCTTTCCAAATACAGGACTTGTTATTTTCCCCGGCACAATATTCTAAGAAAAGATAATGGCCATAGCAGAAATTCACCTGTATCCCTCTTATTTTTGCGTTACTGTACCTACCTTAAAAATAGCCTTCTCCCTTTATCTTTCGTTTTTCAAATCCTCAAACTTCACTTGATTCATTCTTTAATATAAAACGCTTTAAAATGGTGTGCAGATACTCTCTGATTTTCTGGAGGAAGTTCCATATAATCTCCATAGTATTTTCTCAAAATAGTATCATAATTTACAGGCACTTTTACCATTAGATTTTCAAATGGCATTTCTATCGTCCCTTGATATATATCACTTTCAAATGTCATTCTATCATCCGGAGGGCACATACAAGAGATTACGGCTGTTTGTCCTTCATATCGAAGCATTGCTGCTTTTCTACGCTCAATAAGTTTTTTAGGTCCTAGTATTTTACACTTCACAAACCTATCCAAACGCATTATCGTACGAATTCTTTTCTTAATTGGAATCGTTCTATTAAGTCTTTCAGGCATAGAAATTGTTACCATAGCATTCAATTCATTAATTTCAGCAAAAAACTTTTTACGTTCTTCTTCATTCTCTGGCACATTGTCTAAAGGAAAAACATCTACAAATACGCCTAAACCTTTCAATTCCGTTATACCAGATATTTCCAAAATTGTCTTAGGATCATACACTCGAGCAAAATTAAAATAATAGTTTTCACTATTGCCATCATGCATTACTTGATACTTCGACTCTTTCTCCATTATGACCAAAAATTGCTCATAATCCTTTCTTGGCATACAAACATCAACATCATCATCCCAAGGAATAAATCCTTTATGCCTGACTGCACCTATAAGTGTACCAAAATTTGCAAAATAGTGGAGTCCATACTTTGCACAAACTCTATCAATCTCTGATAGTATTTCAACACAAATAAACTTCAGTTCAATATTATTGATTCTTTGCATTTTATCCCTCTTTCTCGCTCAGGCTAAAGATACATCTTTTAATGCACATACCACAGCGTATGCACTTATCCTGTTGTACAACAGGGTAAGAAAAACCACAATCATCAACTTTCATCTCAATAGCTCCAGCTGGGCATATAGCTGCACACAAACCGCAACCACAGCATTCCTCTGGACTCATTTTAACACAACCGACCATCCTATTAATCCTCTTTACTTATGATATGTTTAATTCTATTCTTTATACGCCTCATAATCGGTGGGTATCCATATTTCTTTAGAACCGTTATAAACTGATCGCATCGCACATATTCATTCCAGAAATCATCGTAATCTGTCGGTTTCACAGTTGGCGATATAAGTTGTGGTTGTAAACATTGATCTTTAGAACACTCTATTGTAATAATTTTGTCATTTAACTTATTAATATATTTAAGTCCTTTATCGCTATGTATAATAATTAAACTTACACCTAATGTATCTTCGATATTGCTGTTAAGGCGCTCAATTCCCCAAAAATCACCTAATGTTATATCTGTTTGTTTATCCAATGTTGTAAACGGACACTTATAGCAACTTGGTCTTTGTATTAGATTTTTACTATATAAATTGTGAAATGCATTAATTTCCTCTGTTTCTATGCATTCTTTTCCGGTATAAAATACAGCTGACCATTTCTGCTTTTTCCATCCAGCTTCTTTATTTCTAAATTTAAACTCAGCGATTCGTCCATGTTTTTTTTCTAATAATTCGATAAAATCCTTAAATAATCGAGAGTTCGTCACTCCATGGCAGACAATGTCGCATAATAGTAATTTATCTCTATTGGAATATCCCACATAGGCTAACACCGCGTTTGCCTGACAAGGTGTCCCGCAAAACAATACCCTTCTTCCTTCATTTAAATCTTTTTTTATATCGGCCAATACAGTAACTATTGTACTTTGCGGATATTTAGAACCCTGTAATTTTGGAAGTTCTTCCTCTTTAGATACTCTTATATGCTGCACTTCCCATGATTCTGTAAATGCCGCCCCATACACAATTCCATTTTCATCCAAAACAAGTTTTGCTAACTCAAAAAAAATACCACCTGAAGCGCTTTTTCTTCTCACATCATTTGAAATACTTTTTGCAGCCATATATAATCTGTCCATAGATATCCTCCCTTTATAAATTTGGAACGATATTTAACGCTATTAGTGTAATTCTAATAACTGCTGTTATCACAATAATTAATCCCAAGGTACTAAACACATGTTTAAGATA
Source organism: Allocoprococcus similis (assembly GCF_054660775.1). Taxonomy (NCBI): domain Bacteria; kingdom Bacillati; phylum Bacillota; class Clostridia; order Lachnospirales; family Lachnospiraceae; genus Allocoprococcus; species Allocoprococcus similis. The sequence goes on along the minus strand of NZ_BAAHSG010000044.1, from coordinate 1,285 downwards.
TAGTGTTACGCTTACACCAGCAATTTTAAATAATTTGCTAAAATAAATAATTTGAATTACACAAAATACAACTGTCATAAGAGCAACTGCAATGTATAAGCTTGAAAAAACATACTTACCAATTGAAAGACCAGCCACATAACCTATGATTTGCACAATTCCTGATATCAAAGCATAATGCTGTTTTTCTAAAACAATTGTAATGCCTTGTGTTGCCATCATAAGAAATTGGAAAAATGTCATAAATACAATAATTCTAGAAAGATTACCTGTTATAACATAATCGTTTCCCAAAAATAACGTACATACAATGTCTCCAAAAGACATAATAACAATCATTGGAGCTATTGCCACATACATAGCGCGCTTTATATTACGGAAAGTAAAATCTCCTACCTCTTGCCCTTTTTTCTTCATTTCAGCCGCTGTCTGATAATATACTTTTCCTATAGATGACGCTAAGAGGTTTACTGGTATATTTAAAACTCGCATACAAACTGAATAATAACCAAGTATTTCAACTCCAAAGAAACTACGAATAAAAAATACCGGTGCTTGGTTCTTAACTTGGGCAACCAAATATGTTGGCATTTGAAATTTAACATAAGTCAAATGACTTCGAATAACATCGAAGTGATCTCGAAACTTAAAATCAAAAAATATACGTGGAAGGTATCTTCTCATATGAAAAAGTGTAAATACCTGACCTAACACAAGACCAATATAATATCCGTATTTTGTGAATCCCATTAAGCCCAAAGGAATAGCAATAACTGCTACTGAAACATTATTTATAATCGGATTCTTCATCAATATATTATATTGTTTTTTCTTATTTAACCAATTATAACATACATTGACTTGCTGCTGTGTGAATATCAAAACAAACAGTACAATCGAATAAAATAGCGGATGTAAACCACTTGGATCGGGTGTAACAGATTTAATGACAAAATACCCAACTCCTACAATAAGACTAATAATAAATGAAATAGTCGTTATAACTGAAAATAGTTTTTCACTCTGTTCACCTTCATCATCCATCATAATGGCGTTTGACAAACCCAAATCCGAAAATGCATTAACAATTACAGCAACAGATGTAAATAATGTCCAGTAACCAATAACTGTAGCACCATATAAACGAGTGAAAATGGGCAATGTGACGATTGAAATTGCTTGACCTAGCATTGTACCAGATGAAATCTTCGTCACGTTTCTCAGCATCTGAGATTTCATCAACGTTTGAATCTTTTCTTTTAACATTTTTCACCTTTCTGATGGA
>NZ_BAAHSG010000043.1:0-9258 GCF_054660775.1 Allocoprococcus similis | reverse complement strand
AGTTTCATATAATTTGCTACTTAGTTCAGAAAGTCCATCCGTCACACTCAACAAACTCTTCACTTCTGTAACATTGATTCCATCATAATGCACTTCAAAAGCCGGACAATCATCCACAAGATCTCCATCCTGCAAATTTCCCGAAGTATATGCCGGTACTGCCGGATTACTTGCAACCGGTGTTCCCTGGATCACCTTCCAACTGCAGTTTTCAACCTCTGTCTCTGCATTTCTGGTATACCGATTTACAATAAGATCAATCCTTTTCATTCCCTGACTACCATTTGTCAGTGTAACCTCATCATAAGTACCAATATCCACGCAAGATATACAGCCATGATGCGCCATCATCCCACTTCGGATTTTCAGCAGATTATTACTGCTAAGTTCCGGCTTCAGATTCTCTCCGCTTGTTATAATATAACTCCCCTGCCCGATAATCCCCTCCAGCATCTGCCGGAACTGCTGCGAAGTCACATGTGGTGATCCGGTTCTTCCAGATACAATTTTCATTCTTCATCTTCTCCTTCCAGTTTATAAGTAATTGATTCCACATCATTCGTAATCTCGTAAATGATATTTTCGATTGGTTTTGACATATACATCCCGGTCAGGTAATCCCTGCCACCGACAATATCTCCAATCCCAACCTCGATGCCAAGCTTTGCAACATCCATCTGAAATGTCTTTTTATTCATCAGCTTCTGCAATTGCTCCATGGACGTTTTCTCCAGCTCTGCTGTTTCTGTGCTCGTATTTTCGTACACTGCTGAGATCTCATTCAGTCCTTTGTAATACTGCGTCTTTCCAATGCTTCCATCTTTCTGCACATACAGATGGAATACGTTCCTCTCCTGCATTTCCCCTTTTCCGGTTACGACCAGATGATTTACGCCATTTTGTTTATCATCCATCGTGAAATTTAGGCGACTGTCCTGTGACAATTCAATCTGTGCAGAATAATCAGTAATCGGAACTGCTTCAACCAGAATATAACATGGCTCGTCCTGTTCTTTGATCAGCCGGATCTGCAGGCGGTATCCAACACTTTTCAGCATTTTAGTAAGACCTTCCAGTAATGTACAGTACCGGTCAAATTGAAAATTCTTTACAGATATACCCGTGTCTTCTGATGAAACTCTGAATAATCCATCAAACTCCGGCTCGATCAGTGTTTTCATTACCTGATTCAGTTCTCCGGATACTGTTTTATAATCCGATCCGGCAGGCGGTTCGATCACCTTATACTGCAGTCTTCCCCTCCATGTGATTCCCTTCAGCTCCACATAATCCAGCGTTGTATCTGTCAGTACCTCTCCGATAATGCCTCCATATTCCGTTTCCGTAATATACACATAACTTGAAAAGGTCAGCTCTGAATACCAGTTCGACCTTGCAATCTGTACAGAAAACTCGTATTCGCCATTCGTATCCACTGTGATATTTGAGTCCAAAATCGCTCCCAGTTCCCTTCCATCACTATCCGCAAGAATGACATCTTTTACCACGGCGGCTCCCTCCTGTTCAAAAATAAGGTCAGATCAAATCCATAATCCCCGGACCAGTTAATATTTAAAAGCCCGGATGGTATTCTCTCAAAAACAGTTTGTTTCTGTGCTCTCTGATTAAATAAATTTTGTACCGTTCCATTCGTCAAATACCTTCGAATCGTTCTTCTCTGGCTGTCTATAATCAGATATTCCCTGCTTTCAAGCGTTACGAAAAACTCATAAGGATAATCATTGATCAGGATCTTCGGATTTACACATGGTCCGTAAATGATCATCCGGTACTCGCTTGGAATGATGTGATCAACGTCCCATGCTGCGATTCCTCTTTTTTCCCCGGCAAAGTCAAACGGATAATCATACTGAAAGTCGATTCCGGATGCTGCCGTTTCTTCCAATTGTGGGAAAAACTGTCTTGTCGCTTCTACTACCCATACAAGCTCCGGAGCCTGGAACGTGATTTCCACTTCCGAATACACATATCCCTTCCAGCCCTCTTTCGCAGATTTCAAAACCTTGCATCTTAAATACGCACCATTCACATACAGCCTTCCGTAGGTATCATTTTCCGCATCAACTGCAATGATCCGGTATAGCTGCTCCATATTTGTTTGGAACTCTTCCCGCTTTCCAAACACATCAATTGTAACTGTTTTCTCATATCCGTCTGAAGATTCTGACCAGTCCGCATCGAACCAGTCAGTCTTCGTTGTACGAAAAGGAGCTTTTAAAAGATTCAGCTTTTCGCCATTCATATTTTCATAATATACAATCATACCTGTGGCACTGCTCCTTTCGGTAATGGTCTGTCTATCCGTTTCGTATCCAGGAACACAGGCTTGTTACCATTTTCTTTTGCAATCTTTCTCTGGATACGTTCAAATCTGTCATAATCAAATCCCTGGTCTTTAAAGACTGGATTATTCTTTATGCCGCCAACCGTTTTATCCGGATTAACGGATGTCGTAAGCTGTACACTTCTCTGCAAGCTCTGGACTGCTTTTTGTACTCCGGCGTTCATAGATCCAACCGGAATATTCTTCTCAAATCCGATTCCCATACCAAGAGCCATCATCTTACCAACCTGGTCCCGGAATACTCTCGATGGCGAATGAATACCAAGTTTTGACTTGATTGCATCTAATGCGCTACTTGCCGCAGATGTTGCCGCGCTGATCAGGCTTCCTACCGCACTGGATATACCACTTGCAATTCCGGAAATGATATTCATACCAACGCTGCCCCAGTTTACACTGGTAAATGCATTCTTGATCTGGCTGATCATGGATGGAATCTTACCAAGAAGCGCCGGAATTCCCTGAACCAGTCCGACTGCGAGCTGTGTGATGATCTCCACACCAGTCTGTATGATCTTCGGCAAATTCGTGATAATCGTAGATGCCAGCTTGCCGATGATAACCGGTGCTTTCGCTGCCACCTGCGGAATCGCGTTTGCAATTCCCTGTGCCAAGCCTTCCATTAACTGTAATCCGGAAGTTATTAACTGCGGAAGATTACTGATCAGCGACTCAACCAGAGTCAGGATCATCTGTACCGCTGCCGGAATTAACTGCGGAAGTTGTGCGCCCAGGCTGCTTACTAACGTTGCTATGATGCTTGCGCCTACAGAAATAAGCGATGGTAGATTTGCTGTAATCGCATTCATCAATCCCAGTATCAGGATTGCACCAGATGAAATCAATCCCGGAAGCGCTGCTGTGATCCCGGCTCCAAAGTTGGATATGATCTCCGGTCCTTTGGTCTGCGCCAGAAGCAGGATCTGGTCAATCTGTGTACCAAACTGACTGTAAACCAGTCCAAGACCGGCTACCACAACGGCTGCAACTGCACCGAAATTAAGAAGACTAATAAATGATGGAATGAAACCGGCTACTTTTGAAAGAATTGGTACAAACACATTTCCAATGATTCCGAGATAGCTCATAAGCTGGCTTCCAAATCCAGACACTTTCGACAAAACAGAACCAAACGCACCGCCAAGAAGCGAACCGAATCCTTTTGCGCCGTTTACGATCACACCAAAGGTACTGCTTATAGAACTTCCAAGACTTTTCAGTGTAGCTGTAGCTTTTGGAAATGTTTTGGCTAATCCAGGGCCGATTTTCCCGAAAGCGGAAATAATTCCTTTCGGTATTTCAGCGAAATCATTTACAATTTTTCCTATAGGGCCAGTACCGATTGCCCCTAAAGCCTTTTGAAATACTCCGGTAAGTTTCGGGGCTAAATCATCAAACGGAAGAAGGATTGCATCCTTCACATTTCCGAATACTTTTGCCCCGGATTTCATGCTTGCACCAAGGCTTTTCAGGTCACCTGGCATCTTGCCAAGCTTTGCAAAAACACCTCCGCTTATATCTCCTAAGCTGTTCAGGATGTCTCCGCATGTCCCAGCACTTTTTCCAAGTACTCCAAATGCAGGAGCTGCTCCCGCAAGAACTGCCGCGGTCTTACCAAGATTCATGAGCTCATCCGTGCTCATGCCCTTTGTTTTCTCAGCAAGTCCGGCTATTGCATCAGTAAATCCCTGTAAAAGCGGCACTTTATTGCCGATTTCATTGATAAAACCAACAAATCCGTTAGAGGCGTACGCATTATTCAAATCTTCCAGAGCTTTCACACCTACAGATGCAAGCTCTTTAAGCGGTTCCTGGATGGATTCATAAAATGCAATCCCAAGACCTTCTGCTTTGGATTTTAGACTGGTGATCTGACCAGCCAGATTGTCCTGCGCAACTGCAGCCATGTTTGCTGCAGCATCCTTGCAATTGTAAATGGAATCCTTCAGCTTATCGAAATCTCCATCTGATGCATTTACGATTGCCAACAGACCAGACATTGCTTCCTGGCCAGCAAGTGAGGTTGCCAGCTGTGCCTGCTCTGCTTTGGAAAGACCTTTGAATCCATTTCGCAAGTCACCCATGACCGTATCCAGCGACTTCATATTGCCCGCCGAATCTGTCAAGGATACGCCCAGCTGATCCATTGCGCCCTGTACTTCATCCGTAGGTTTCGCCAGACGGCTAAGCATCTGTCTTAATGAAGTACCCGCCTGACTTGCCTTGATTCCGGAATTTGCCATCAGACCAATGGCAACCGAACAATCTTCTACGGAATATCCCAGCGCCCCGGCTACCGGTGCAACGTATTTGAACGTCTCTCCCATCATTGCCACGTTTGTATTGGCATTTGATGAAGCTTTTGCCAGAACATCCGCAAAATGGGTAGAATCCGATGCAGACAACCCAAAAGCGGTCAGGGCATCCGTTACAATATCACTGGTTGTTGCCAGGTCCTCTCCGGATGCAGCGGCAAGGTCCATGATCCCTTTCAGACCATCTACCATATCCTGCGTCTTCCAGCCCGCCATAGCCATGTATTCATGTATTCCATAGCCTGTGCGCTTTCCGTGGCTGAAAACTTGGTTTTCGAGCCCATCTCCTTCGCCTTGTCAATCAGCTTCTGAAACTCGTCCCCGGTTGCACCTGAAATACTGGCAACCTTCGACATCTCGGCTTCAAAGTTCATGCCAACCTTAACGGCTGCAGTTCCAATTGATCCGACCTTATCAACAACCTTAGAGATTGCATTTCCAACGGCAACGCCTAATCCGGTAGTCGCAATCTTACTCAGATTTGAAATGCCCTTGTTAAACCCACTCTCATTGATTTTGGTATCAAAATTCAAATATCCATCTGCCATACTATCATCCTTTCTGATAGCACGGCTCAGGGGCTCACAAGTGCTTACTTCTTAATTTTTATCTCCACCTCCCGTCGGCATTTGCGGCATTTCACATACAGTCCGCTGCACACTGCAGTATCTGTGTAAACAAGCAGATGCTGCCCGCAGTACGGACACGGATACCACTCACGCCGTGTCGGTATTTTAATTTCCATCATGAGAACATATCTCCAATCTCATAATCATCCAATTTCCTCTGTTTCTTTTTCAAGGCAACAGCTCTCTGGATCTTCTTGATCCGTTTGCGTTCGTCCTTATCCCGGATTGTTCCAGGATCAATCGAACGATACATGATCCGTTGTTTAATCTCTGTATCATCCGGCAGCCAGTCAAACAAGCTCCGGAACTCCCACCAGTGCATATAATCGATCTGCTGCAGGTCGATTCCATACGCTTCCCGGAATGCTGCATAAATGCAGCCGGCATCTTCCGAAAAAGAAAATACCGGCTTCCCGCTTTTCTGCAGCTCTTCCTCTTCATCTTCTGTGTCATCCTGGTACATCCTTTTGCACATCAGGAAATCTCCGAGCGCATAAATCGCAGCTTCAATGTCTTCCGGAATCTGATCCAGATACCACTGCAACAGAAGTCCGCACTTCATCCGCCACGGAACCGAGTCGTCTTCAACCAGCTCCGTAAAACGGATCCATTCACGGAAATCTGTCACGATTGGGTAGTACTCCCCATTCACCCGGACCTCTTTCGGAAACTGCTCATACAAAATATTCATGCTCTGTTACCTTCCAGTATTGGAATATTTTCCTTTACCATACTGTTTCCGGTAGTTTCTTCTCTGCTGACGATTTCCACTTGGCTGTGGCTGCGGATGTGGAAACTGCGAAGTTGCATTCTGGCTCGGTGCATACTTGCCATATTTGTCGTTCAGTTCCTTTTTCTCTGCTGCTTCAAACGCTAAAATCGACTCTGCCGCTTCATTGCAAAGCTTAATACTGTTCTTACCACAAAAGATTCGTTCCCCTGCCCCATCGCCAAAAAGGGTATCGAAGAACACATAAAAACATGCACACTGTGCGCGGATAATATCACTCTGCTTTCCGGTTACAGGAACCTTTTTATCCGCATCGAACATTGCCGCTTTTGCTTCATCCAGCACATCCAAAAAATCCGCATCCGTAAAATCCACTTCTGCTTCAAAATCTCCAAATTTCCAAAGGCTCATAGGCTCACCCTCCCATTTCTTCTTTATTCTCCGCCAGCAGTGAATGTACAGGTCTTCCATCCGTCTGTGGTGGTTGCAGTACCCTTTGTGATTTCTCCGGCCGCTTTAAAGCTTCCTTTGTAAATCAGGGCATCCGTACCGTCCCCTTCTGTATCCGGAATTACACTCCATGTTCTCTTTCGTGCAGTACAAGTTGTTTCCGATGTCTTCTGCTCAAACAAATCTACCACCACAATATCAACCTGTGCTTCTGTTCCGAGAATCTCATCATCGGTAATTGCGGCAATCTTCTCATGTACCGGATCATTGGTATAACGGTCAAATTCGTAATCGATCGCCGGTGCGTAACTAACTACGTCCGATCTTTCAGACGCTTCATCCACATACTGTCGGCTGTACTCAGTTGAGTTCTTTCCATCCGACAGAGAAGTAAATCCCGTCATTCTGGTAAATGTCTCTCCTGATCCGTCAGTATCCATAAAAGCCACTCTCTTATGTCTGCCAACTAATTTCTTCTCATTCGCCATTTCTTCACACTCCTTACTTATAAATCAATCTGCATATCATCTGATACCGTCCCAGATCGACCTCTGTACTAAACAAATAGCCGGACTGCAGCACTTCCACTCGAATAGCATCGTGCCCGTCCAACTCTGGAACAATATCATTCCGGTTATTCTGTTCTGTCCACTCTTCAAAGTTCTGATAAAAGCCACTGTTGGCAATACCGGTTCTGGCATCCCCATCGTAGGCTTCCTTACTTGTCAGAGCGAACTGGAACTGCTTCAGGCAGCCCCCGTCCACATATCTCTTGTAAATGGGATCTGCTCCAATCGGATCAATGGAATATTCCATTCCATTACCTAAACGATCAATATTGATCTTCCGGTTATCGATATCCGGATACATCCTCACATATTCCCGGATGCTCTCAATAATCGTTTTTCTTTTACTGTCCGGCAAGTTTCTCAGCTCCTTCCCTGATGGCATCTTTATGGCTTGCCTTCATTGTCTCAAACCATCTCGCCTTGGTTTTATGCTCGTAATACTGCCGGCGGGCATATGGGGCAAGGTATTCGATGGATCCGGAACCAATCACCGTGCCAAGCGTCCCGGACTTGATCAGCATTCCGGTTCTTCTCGGTGTCAATGGATTCATATAGCGCAGACACTCCGAATCCACGAATGCCTGCGCCCTTGAAAATCCCTCTGCTTTTTTCTGTGCAAATCCCGGAGCCCATTCCAACCGTGCCGTGGTAGAGCCATTTTTACCAGTCACAGTAAATACGCTGCCTCTCGGAGTTGTGATCCGGAATTCTTTCTTTCCTGCCATCTTACTCGCCTCCGATCCGCCAGTGCGGAGTCGTACCAAACCGGTTGTCCGACCAGCTTGTTACCTTGCAGTGCTTCTGGAACACGGCTTTCAGATCTGCTGGTCTTTCAATCTCAATCTGGCACTCTCCCAGGACAATCTGGTCATCGTTCTGGATGGTCCAGTATCCATATCCGCCACAGCAGGCGAACTGATCCGGTGGAAGATATTGTCCTGCTTCCGGAATATCCGCAGGTATCCGGATTTTGTAGACCTCCGCACTTTTCAGTCCGTTATCCGTAACTGCAGTCTTATGGTCCACATAGACGTGGACACCATGCAGAACGGTTCGGCTCCAGGTATCGTAATGTGTGGAATCACCGCTTATTCTGTTATAAATTGTAATATCACTATTCGTAATCATCATCCACCACCAGATCCATAAGTCCTGTATTTACCAGATATACTTCTGCAATCCTGTACAGCATCGAATCTACTGATCGGCTTACATCAAACGATACGGAATACCCATCGTTGTTCTCAGATGTTATCCCATCTCGCTGATCATACTTATATGCACAATCACACATCTCACAAAGTGCTGTCTTTGCCTTTGCCGGCCAAGCACCTTCTTCCATTCGGTCAAATGTATATCGGTTCAACCTGGCACTCATTTTTACTTCGACAGATTTCCAGTGGCTCTCTGGAATCAAAGAGCCGCCAAAAGAATCCTTGTAATACTCATATGTTACATTCACCTGATCACATCCTACTCTGCTACAGTATGAACATAAATGCCATCCTTTTTGTTGTCTTTACATTCTGCAATACCAACCGTTCTGTATCCGAATTTCCATCCATCTGCAGTCTGGTTCTGATCCGGAGAAATAACCTTAGATACAGTATGTTTCTGGTACTGAATTGCAGCCTGTTTATCAACAATCAGGAAGTTCATTGCGACTGCACCGGTATCTTTTGTAAATCCTCCGGCACCCGAAGCATTCAGTTTTACCTTATCGTAAAATCTTCCTGATGGAACCTTGATGATTCCTGCAAATCCTTCAATTGCTTTCTTAGATGCAGTTGTATCTAAGTCCTCAATCAGTCCATATACTGTCGGATTGATAAACAGATAGCATGTACTAAGATTTGCCTCGACATTCTCAATCTTTCCTCTTGCAGTTCTGAGTGCTGCTAAAGCTTCTTTTCCTGTTGCAAGAGCAGCCTTTACTGTTGTAACACCTGGAATCTGTGCATAAGATGCCAGTCTGTATGCATCAAGTTCCGGTACAACCTGGGTTCTTAAAAACTCCCCTGAAAGACGTCCGAATGCAATTCCGGCAGATTCAATGTTATCCATTGCATCCACATTAAACATACGACCTCTGTCATAAGCACATTTCTTTGTCTCATAATCCAGAGTCACGTCACCGGCTACATAACCAGTGCTTTTGTTATAATCCGCAAGCCCCTGCATAGATGAGGGCACTGAAAAA
>NZ_BAAHSG010000042.1:0-15596 GCF_054660775.1 Allocoprococcus similis | reverse complement strand
TGAATTATAACTTTTATTTTTTAGGAGAAAACGAGATGGATGAGAGTTTACACTATCTGATCATGGCAAATCAAATGCTGGTGCAGAAGGCTTTGATGGAGAGGATTAAGGATACCGGGCTTACAATTGGTCAGCCGAAAATCCTCGATTATTTAAAGACGCATGATGGAAGCAGTCAGAAAGAGATTGCGCAGGCATGCTTTCTGGAAGCAGGTTCCCTGACAACGATTCTGAATAAGATGGAGGAGAAGGGATTGATCGAGCGCCGGATCCTCAATGGGAACAGACGTACCTTTCACATTTTTATGACAGAAGAAGGGGAAGAAAAGCAGAAGCTGATTGATAAGAATTTTCAGCAGATTGAAGAAAGAGCTTTGAGTGGGATATCCGAAGAGGAGATGGAAAAGTTTATGTCGGTATCTAAGAAGATTTACTCAAATCTGCAAGAAAAAAGAAACGAATAAGTGCACAAAAGAAAGGAATGACAGAGAAAAATGAACAAATTAAAACGATATCTTTTATTTTTAGTGGGACTGTTTATCAATGCACTTGGAGTCAGCCTTGTGACAAAAGCAAGTCTTGGAACGTCACCGATTTCATCGATTCCATATGTGTTAAGTCTTCATTTCCCATTGACACTTGGAAACTTTACGATCATTTTCAGTATCCTTCTGATCGTATTGCAGATCCTGATTCTGAGGAAGAATTTTAAGATGGAAAATATTCTTCAGATTCCGGTTTCGGTTGCATTCGGATATTTTATTGACTTTACCATGTATCTGTTTGCCTGGATGAATCCGCAGAATTATCTGGTGAAGCTGATCTCACTTCTTGCAGGATGTATCGTGCTTGGCTTTGGTGTATATATGGAAGTAGTTGCAGATGTGGTTATGCTGCCGGGCGAATCCTTTGTCCGCGCGATCGTGCAGACCTGGAATACCAATTTTGGAACCACAAAGATCATCTTCGATTCATCCATGGCGGTCATTGCCGGAGTACTTTCCTTTCTGTTCTTCGGAAAATTAAACGGAGTGCGTGAGGGTACGGTCATTGCGGCACTTCTGGTAGGATTTATTGCAAGACTGTTCGGAAAACATCTGGAATTTGTCAAACCGTATTTATTCCCAGAAGAGTATGCAGCCAAAAAAGAAGAGCCTGTTGTTGAAAATACTGTAGAGGCAGGTCATAAGAATGTCATCGTCATTGGCAGACAGTATGGCTCAGGCGGACATGAGATTGGAAAAATGCTGGCAGAGAAGCTAGGATATGAATTTTATGATCAGGAGATCATTGAGATGGCTGCCGGAACAACAGGAATGACGCCGGAGTTTATCAGTAAAAGAGAAGAGTCCATGGCAAACAGCCTGCTTTATGATCTGTTCAATCAGATGTATCAGTATGGAAATGAGGAGGAAGAAGCTCCAAAGGACAAGATCTATGAGGCTGAGGCAGAAGTGATACGAAAGCTGGCAGAAAAAGGGAAATGCGTGATCATCGGAAGATGTTCAGATTATATTCTGCGGGATAACAGCCGGGTATTGAAAGTATTTTTCACCGCACCGATCGAGAGCCGTATCCGGCGTGTGATGAAACGTCTTGGCGTAGAAGCCAAAGATGCACAGCATAAGATCCACAGGGAAGATAAGATGCGTGCAGACAATTATCACTATTATACCGGCAGGATCTGGGGAGCAGCAGCGAACTTTGATCTTACGGTGAATACGGATCTTGGAATCGAGTATATTGAAAATTGTATTGAACGGATACTGTAAGATAAGTCTGTCAGAAAATAAGTCTGTCAGAAAAAATTTGTTTGACTTTTTGAAAAACAGGAAATATAATAATTGCAAACGAGTAGCAGTAAGCGTAATGATCAGCTCCCTGTCAAGTAGACAAGTAAAAAATCTAAAATAAGGTTACAGATATCCGTCGCATCTGACTCGATGTGACGGATATTCATATTATGAAAATCCCGCAAGAAGTAAATCAGCATAAACTAATTATCCATTTACGGCTTCTAAAGATAATTAACGATACAGTAAGCCGGAATAATTCCTCCGTAGTAAGCAATGTATACACACCAACAATTCCCCACTTGAATACATATGCCGCAAGCAGACACAGTGGAATTCCGATACACCATGTGCCAACAATATCAATAATCATAATGATTTTGGTGTTACCGCCACTTCTTATAATGCCTCCGCCAAGTATCATATTTTCCACCTTGACCGGAGCATACAAGGCAAATACGATAAGCAGTATCTTTCCAAGCTCTTTTACGCTGTCATCAACACGATAGAATCCGGTATATACTCCAGCCAAAAGAATGAGCAAAGCCGATACCGTTACTGCACCAAATAAGCCTGCATACATAATCTTCTTTGATTCTGTGTAAGCCTCATCATATTCTTTCCTGCCAAGCCTTTTGCCGACCATCACACCGGCAGCCGCTGACAATCCACTAAGTGCCCCTACGATAAGTCCCTGAATCGGACCGGTAAGTGTATAAGCTGCAAGGTTTGATGTGCCAAGATGCCCATAAACAGCAGATTCCACATTTTGCCCGAGACTCCATAAAAATTCACTGATCAGAATCGGCATAATCATGATCAGATAATCCCAGAGTGTGATTTTTTTAAAATGTAGAGATAATACCGGTTTATCTTCATCTTTTCTGATACATAAGACAAATCCAATAACAATAAATACCAGGTTAAACAACTGCGAAATAAGTGTGGCAATCGCAGCTCCCTTTATTCCCATACATGAAAATCCAAATTTTCCAAATATCAGCAGATAGTTCAGTCCTGTGTTTACAACAACTGCTCCAAAGCTTGCAAGAAATGGTATTGTGGCATGTTCTTTACAGCGCAGCCAGGAGGATAAAATATTGCTGACAGCCATTGGAAGATAAGAAAATGCTACGATTCTAAAATAAACCGCACCAGTATTTATAATACTCATATCTTTCGTATACAGTCCAAGAATCTGCGACGGAAAAACTCCGGCTGCAAGCAGGAATAATGCTGATATCACAATTCCGCAGATGAGACTCACATCAAAACTGCACCATGCTTCTTTTGTTTCTTCTGCACCAATAAACTGTGCAATTAATATTCCGGCAACCGTGCTTACCGCACCGATCACTACTGAAAAAATCAGTGAAAAATTACCGCATAATCCAACTGCCGATATATTTGTCTCGCCTAACTGTCCAATCATGATCTGGTCAACAATTGAAAATGATGCCTGCAACATACTTTGCAATGTGACTGGAATTGCTATTTTACACAACGATTTCATAAACTTTGACATTATAATTTCCTCGTACTTTCCCTTCTTATTAAATCAACCGGTAACACGATTTCTGTCTTATATTCTGCTCCATCGCGCATTGCCTCCAGACATTCAATTGCCGCCTTCGCTCTTAAGTTTGCTTCCTGATGAATCGTTGTGAGAGAAGGATTGCTTTCCCTGCTTGCCATGTTATCATCAAAGCCGATGATCTGGATATCCTCTGGAATCCGAATGTTCTTTCCTTGTAAAAATCTCATAAACTCAAGTGCATAAAAATCGGACACTGCAAAAACAGCGGTAACACTGTTTTCTGACAGTTGCATATAGTTATCTTCATAAAAGCACATTCTTTCCTTTTCTGTCTTTGGTATCTCCCATCTAAATGTTTCTCCCTGTTCAAAGGCTTTGCGAAACCCTTCGATGCGCTCTTTATCCATGCAGATGAAATTATCTGCTATGCATAATGCTTTTTTATGTCCCAGTTCCTTAAAATATTTTCCAGCCTGATAGCCGCCGTTATAATGATCGATGACCAAATTTACTACTTTCGAGCATTTTTCAAAATAGCCATCATACACTACAAACGATATCCGCATCTGATTTCTAAGGCTTTCATAATCAGCTTCACAAAATCCAATCAGAATCAGTCCATCCATATTCCACATGGATGCAAATACCGGAATCTCCTTGATATCAGATGTCGTTTTTATCATCAGAAAATATCCTTTTTCATTCACCTCATGGGAAAGAGCATTCAGCGATGACATCACAAATCCATCCTCTAAAACCCTGCCCTCATACTTTTCATGGTCATTCACCACTACTCCGATGATTCTTGAATTATTTCTTGCAAGCAAAATGCCAGCCATATTCGGAATATATCCCGACCTTTCAAGTTCCTGCTGGACACGTTTTACCGTCTCATCTGAAATCTTTTCTGTTTTGCCGTGAATCACTTTTGAGACAGTAGCAGTACTAAGACCTAACGCATCTGCAACATCTACGATTCGAATCCTGTTCTGTGCCATTTTCATTCCTTCTTCTACGATATTATGATAATGCTGGGGGGGGTAAAAAAGCTCCCAACTATGATACTATGGTACCTTATGAAGGTGGAATTTACAAAGGTTAAGCGTATAACCCGTTACAAAAATTGAGCTCGATTTTTGTGAATTTTTACTATTATATTACACATTTTCCTCGGGGGACTCCCCCATCTTCTCGCTACTTTCTTCTTGTCTTAACCACTCTTGTTTTAGTATACAAGACAAAAAGTAAAATATAATTGACATTATGAAAAAGAAGTGTTACTTTATAAATGGAGGTGAACATAAAGTGGCAAAAAATATTGCGATTAAAGTGGCAAGGGCTGAAAAGGATATGACGCAAAAAGTCTTAGCAGAAGCAGTTGGTGTTTCAAGACAAACTATAAATGCTATCGAAAAGGGAGAATACAATCCCACAATAAAACTGTGTCGTAAAATTTGTCGTGTATTAGATAAACGTTTGGATGATTTATTCTGGGAGGATGATGAAGATGAAGAAAATGAAAAGTAATTTAGATGAACGCCAAGAATTAAAACTTCTTAAAATTGAACATAACGGATGTTGGCTTGCTTTTTGGGGATTGCTGATTGTAATGGCAATACAAATGATAGTGGGGAATGACAGTATTAAGAATCTTGCCGGAGAATGGGTTGTATTTATGAGTCTTGCATTATATCTTTCAATTGATTGTATTCGAAATGGAATTTGGGATAGAAAATTGAAACCGAATCTCAAGACAAATATCATAGTCAGTAGTATTGCGGCAGTATTGGCAGGGATTATATGGTTTGGTGTTTCCTATCGGAATTACCATAAACTTATTGGTTCAATTGCAACCGGAATTATTATGTTTGTGCAGGTGGAAATCTTATGCTTATTAGCATTAATGATATCTTCTAAAATATATAAAAGAAGAGTACAGAAACTTGAGGAAGATGAGTGATATATGAAGTGGAAAGTTGTGGAGGAATTTATAGTATGAATGATAAATGTGTAGTATTGAATGCAAAGAAAATGAATTTTGACCGAAAGCTGGATTTTTCTATTTTATCTTCTGATGTTACAGTATATGAAGATACAACAGAACAGCAGCTGACAGAACGTATTCAAGGCGCAGACATCATTGTAACAAAAGAGATGCCTGTGAATGCAGAAATGATACAGAGATTCCCGGAATCAGTCAAACTGATCTGTGAGGCAGGTACAGGATATAATAATATTGATCTTGAGGCAGCACGAAAGAAGGGGATTACAGTCTGTAATATCCCGGCATATAGTACAGAACGTGTGGCACATACTGCAATCATGATGATATTGAATCTGAGTTCTGCAATGCAGGTACAGATGAAGATGCTGACATGTGGAAATCATGATAACTTTACTAAAAATCTTCAGGTTCCTCATGTTGAGGTGAACGGAAAAACACTTGGTATTATAGGTGCAGGACATATTGGCAGAAAAGTCATAAAGATTGCGCAGGCGTTGGATATGAATATACTTGTGTACACCAGGACACCAAGGGAGGATGAGAATGGTATCCGTTATGTATCGCTTGAGGAATTACTTAAGAATAGTGATTATGTTTCCATGCATTGTCCACTGACAGAAAGTACAAAACATATGATCAACAAAGAAGCTTTATCACTTATGAAGCCATCCGCGTTTATCATTAATACTTCAAGAGGTGCACTTATTGATGAAGCAGCTCTTATAGAAGCATTGGAAAATGGTACGATTGCAGGAGCCGGACTTGATGTTCAGGAAACGGAACCACCTGAAGAAAACAGCCCTCTTTACACTATGGATAATGTCCTTTTGACACCTCATATGGGATGGAAAGGCCTTGAGACAAGACAGCGGCTGGTTTCTATTTTGGCAGATAATATAAAGAAGTTTATAGAAGGAAATCCGATCAATGTTGTATCAGGATTATAGTATCTGCGTATTAAAAGATGATCTGGATGGTTTTGTAGAACATCTGGAAGAATATAAGACCGCAGGAAAGATATATGCAGCAAACGTGATGGATGCTGGATTGGTTAAGAATCAAAGTGTTTTTAAAGAGGCCTATGATATGGGATATTCTATTTAAGCTATTGAGAAATTGGAATTTGTAAAGTATCTTCCTATTTTTCTAAAGCAGATTATTGGTTGTATTTATATTAGGTTTTTAACAACAATGTAACCATTGAAATTACATCTATTTTTTGATATGATTATTGTCGAAGAGAGGTGTTTATAATGCAGATTTCAAGCAGATTTACAATGGCAATCCATATGTTTACCTGTATAGATACATTTTCGAATCAGAAGATGACCAGTGACTTTATGGCAGCAAGCATTGGAACCAATCCGGTGATTGTCCGTAAAATATTGCAACAATTAAAGGCTGCTGGTCTTATTGAAGTTGCAAGAGGGACAGGCGGTGTGACAATTACCAAACCATTGGAGCAGATTACATTCCTTGATGTGTATAAAGCAGTGGAATGTGCACCAGATGAAGAACTGTTTCATTTTCATGAGAATCCTAATCAGAAATGTCCGGTAGGAAAGAATATTCACCATGTTCTTGATAAGAGGCTGTTAGAGGTACAGAGGGCAATGGAGGAAAAACTTTCAGAAATGACACTTGCTGATGTGAAAAAAGATATTGCAGTGTATACAGAGAAAGAGTAGAATACAGAAGGCTTCGGATACGTGATTATATCATCACAATTTCCGGAGCCTTTTAGTTTGTCATAATTAATGTAAAACTTTTAAAGGAAGTTGTAACAAAAAAAGTTACAAAAAGTTTGATGTAACTGTTGACATTACATCAAACAAATGCTATAGTACAAACATAAGATGTAACAAATGATGTTACAACAAATTAAGGAGGTAATTTAAAATGCAGAAAGTAGTAGAATTTTTACAGAAAAATCCGGTTCAGTACTTAGCAACAGTCGGAAGAGATGGAAAGGCAAAATGCCGTCCATTCATGTTCTGTTTTGAGCAGGACGGAAAGCTTTGGTTCTGTACTAACAACACAAAGGATGTTTACAAGGATATGTTAGCAAATCCTGAAGTAGAAGTTTCTGTTTCTTCGCCAGAATATGCATGGATTCGCCTTCATGGCAAAGCAGTATTTGAGGACAACAAGAGTGTAAAGGAAGGATGCATGAACAATCCTATCGTTAAGGGACAGTACCAGACAGCAGATAATCCTATTTTTGAGGTATTCTATCTTGAAAATCCTCATGGTTTAATCGCAGATTTCTCTGGAAATCCACCTTATGAATTTTAAAGATAATTAACAGAAAAATTACAGTCTTCGGGGCGAGGTGTAATTCCTGACCGGCAGTATAGTCTGCGAGCAAAAAGCTGATATGGTGCAATTCCATAACCGACGGTAAAGTCCGGATGAGAGAAGATATGATAAAGCAAGTCCCGCAGGAAATCCCGTCCTGCGGGCTGTTTTAAATTCAGGCATATCTCACAAAAAGGAGATTTATGAGTAACAATACAGCAACTATTAAAACAAGAAAAAATTTAGTTTCTACAAGGACAATAACAATGACAGCTCTACTGGCAGCTATATCATATGTGTTGGCTTTTTTAGAGTTTCCGGTTCCTTTGAGTCCATCATTTGCACGAATGGATCTGTCAGATTTACCTGCACTGATTGGATCATTTGCGTTTGGACCGGTTACAGGAGTGATGATAGAATTGATAAAAAATATATTACAGCTTCTGTCAACATCAACAGGAGGAATTGGTGAACTTGCCAATTTCTTGATGGGTGCATCCTATGTACTGGTTGCCGGTTTTATATACAAATACAAAAAGACAAAGAAAATGGCGATGTGGGCATGTGTTATTTCAAGCGTAGTTATGGGAATAGCCGCAGCGATTGTAAATTATTTTATTCTGCTACCCCTGTTTGAAACATTTATGCCGCTGGATCAGCTGATCGCATCATTTGGTGAATTTCTGCCATTTATTAAGACAAAATTGGACGTTGTGCTATTCAATGCATTGCCGTTTAATATCTTAAAAGGTTTGGTGATTGGAGCAATTGCCATGATGATATATAAAAAACTTACACCGATACTGAAAGGAGAGAATTTGAAATGACAAAAATGGATTATCTCAAACTTCTTGTGGATGAAATTCATTCAACAACAGTTGCAACGATAGGTTCAGATGGACATCCTCAGACAAGAATCATAGATATGATGTACTATGATGAAGAAGGCGTGTATTTTCTTACAGCAAAGGGAAAAGCATTTTTTGACCAGTTAATGGATCAGCAGTATGTGGCAATATCCGCAACAAAAGACAAAATTGCGGTGTCCCTGCGTGGAAAAATAAAGAACATCGGAAAAAAGAATCTTGATATTATGTTTGAAAAAAATCCTTATATGAAGAAAATCTATCCGGGAGATACGAAAGATGCAATCGAAGTGTTTCGGTTGTATGAGGCACAGGGAGAGTATTTTGATATCAGCAATCCATCAAATATTGTGAGGGATACTATAACAATCGGGAAAACCGAAGCTGTTCAGACAGGTTATTTTGTTGGAAAAGACTGTATCGGATGTAAGTTGTGTTATTCTGTATGCCCGCAAAAGTGTATTGATATATCTTCAGTTCCGGTTACTATCAACCAGAATCATTGTCTGCATTGCGGAAGATGTGCAGAAATTTGTCCGAAGCAGTGTATTGAGAAAAGAGGTTAATTATGATCTTTAAGAAAATCAGAAAAGGGCATATTAACTGGCAGGATTTTTTATGTAGTATTCCGGCAAGGGATTATGTATTCCAAAAGGATGCATATGAAGACCAGATTGACAGGACAGCAGAGTATATAAGAAATGCAGACTGTGTTATAATCGGGGCAGGAGCCGGGGCATCGACAGCGGCAGGAATCCAGTATGGCGGCAAAAGGTTTACGGACAATTTTGCAGAATTTATAAAAAAATACGGTGGGCACTACATGACAGATATGTATACAGCCGGATTTTATCCGTATCCGTCCGAGGAGGCAAAATGGGGATACTGGTCAAAACACGCATTGATGAACCGCTTTGATCCTCCGGCGTTGACGCTTTATACCGAGCTTTATGATATTGTGAAAGACAAGGAATATTTTGTACTGACAACCAATGTGGATCATCAGTTTTATAAAGCGGGATTTGATGAAAAAAGAATATTTGCAACACAGGGAGACTATGGAAAAATCCAGTGCCAGAAAGCCTGTCATCCAAAGACTTACGATGCAAAAGACCTGTTTCGTAAAATGGATAAAACAAGAAGAGACTGCCTGATTCCATCAGAGCTTGTACCAAAATGTCCGGTGTGTGGCGGCAATATGGCTATGAATCTCCGTTGTGATAATTATTTTGTGGAAGATGAAGCGTGGCATGAGGCAGCCGACAGGTATGCGAGTTTTCTGGAACAGAATAAAGATAAAAAGGTTGTTCTTTTGGAACTTGGAGTTGGATTTAATACGCCGATTATTATACGTTTCCCTTTTGAAAAGATGGTGCGGGAGAACTCATCATACAGCTTGATACGTCTGAATATGGACGAAGCGGTAGTGCCGGAAAGCTTCGGGGAACGTGCAATCGGTATTGGCGGTGATATGGCAAAGACAATTGCTGATATAAGGGGGCTGGTATTATGACACAGGACGAGCGAAGAGAATATCTGATTCAGTATCTTTTAAAAGAAGAAATACGGTTTGGCAGACAGAACATTCCTACGGACAAGCAGGGGCAGGAAAATCTGCTCCGCTCACTTATGAATGTCAGACCGCCAAGACCAATCAGTAATGATTTTTTAAAAATACAGGATGAGTATCTTACAGAAAGAAATATAGAGCGTGGAATCACGGATGTTGCCACGCTTGCATCTGTAAAATTCGATTCGAGATTATATATCTGGCAGGGTGATATTACTACTTTGAAATGTGATGCAATCGTGAATGCGTGCAACTCACAGATGCTTGGATGTTTTTCACCGATGCATGCCTGCATCGATAATTTTATTCATACTTATGCAGGAGTTGAGCTGCGACTGAAAATGCATGAGATTATGGCAAAACAGGGACATGAAGAAGAGACCGGCAAAGCAAAGATAACATCGGGCTACAATCTTCCGGCAAAATATATTCTTCATACGGTAGGACCTATTATACAATGGGAAGTTACAAAAGAAGATGAAGCTCTGCTTGCAAGCTGTTACAGAGAGTGCTTAAAGCTTGCAGCTGATACAGGTGTGGAATCTATTGCATTCTGTTGCCTGTCCACAGGAGTATTCCGTTTTCCGCAGCAGAGGGCTGCTGAAATCGCAACGAACACTGTAAAGCAGTATCTTGACAAAGACAGCAGAATAAAAAAGGTAATCTTTAATGTATTTAAGGATGAAGATTTAAAGATATACAATGGATTGTTATAAGTGTCTGTTGAAATATCCTATATACCCTAATTAGCAAAAGGGACAGAATAAATTTCTGCCCTTTTGCTGATTTTTAAGTTCTAATGAATCTTTTTATCTAATATTTTCTATTATGAATGACATAAATTTATGTGCTGCATTACTCAATCGTTCGTAGTCCTGATAAATGAAAGCAATACTCCACGTAATATCTTTATCATCGAATGGAACCATGACAAGATTTCCATAAACGCCTTGATCATACATCGGCTCAAGACTTAATGCGACTCCACGCCCCTTATTTACCAGACTGATCAGTTGATTTGCATCCGATGATTCAAAGGCGACCTTCGGTTCAAAATGATATTTTTTTGCATAATGCCACACCAGATTTTTGTAATACGATTTCTTGTCAAGCATTAGGAAATTCTCATTTTCCAGTTCTGAAAAATTCACCGATTGTTTTTTTGCCAGAGGATTATCTTTGTGCACAAAAAGATATAAGGGAAATGTTTTCACCAAAGTATATGGAATCTTTTCGCCATGCCGATTCTCTGGGATTGCAAGAAGTCCTAAGTGTGTCACGTTTTCTTCAACATATTTATCACAGTCTACGTCAGACAATTCTAACATTTCAAGTGTTATGTTTTTATATTTCTCCTGAAAATCAAACAACAACTCCGGATCAATACATCGAAATATCAATGGTGCACAACAGAATTGTAGCTTCACGGGCTGACTCTCGAAATGTTCTGTAACTTCATTTAATACATGATGATACTGCGTCACCAGAGGACTAAATTTATTTAGAAGATACATTCCTTCTTTGGTAAGGCTTATTCCTTTTACAGTTCTTTGGAATAGCTGACAGCCCAATTCCTGTTCCATGCCTGCGATACATCTGCTCAATGCCTGCTGTGAGATATAAAGTGCTTCTGCCGCTTTGGACATAGATGTGTATTCACAGGTTTTTAAGAAATATTCTATATGCTTAAATTCCATCGCTATCACTTCCTTTCACATACATTATACTACAATTTCAAGTTGTAGCCCATACAAATTTTCAGCCATTTTTCAAATGTGCCGACTGCGTTATAGTATAGTTACGGCAAGGGAAACGAACGATGCAAGCTCATCATTCACCCAGGCAAACATCAGAAAGGGAGGTAACAAAATGTCATTTCTGAAAAAACTTTTTCATCATAAACCCTACACATACAAGGAGGATACTAACATGACAAATAAAGACAAGGCATTAGCACTCATTAACACATTTGCAACTGGTGATACAGATGCAGCAAAAAATTTACTGGCTGAAGGATATATTCAGCACAATCTGGCTTACGGTACAGGTAGAGATGCTTTTTTAGGCTCTGTAACTTATCTCGCATCCGCACCGGTAAAAACAACTGTCAACAACATTCGTGCATTTGAAGATGGCGACAAAGTTTTCTTACAGACTGTGTATAATTTTGCAGGTGTCGGCGAGCAGGTAGCATTTGATATTTTCCGCTTTGACAGCAATGGAAAAATTGCTGAGCATTGGGATAATCTTGCTGCAAAGGCTGAGCCAAATCCATCAGGACATACACAGATTGACGGCAGCATGGAAAAAGAACTTGTAAATGCAGAAGAAACACGCAAAATTGTCTCTGCGTTTGTAGGTGATGTTCTCCGTGGCGAGCATCCGGAAAAGCTGACCAGCTATTTTGATGGAGATACTTATATTCAGCACAACACAGGAATTGCGGATGGGCTTTCCGGACTCGGAGCAGCTCTTGAAGCTCTTGGCAAACAGGGCATTCAGATGATTTATGATCAAACTTATCAGGTACTTGCAGACGGAAATTACGGTCTTGCAGTAAGTGAAGGCTCTTTTGGAGGTGCTCATACAAGTTACTACGATCTTTTCCGAGTTGAAAACGGCAAAATCGTCGAGCATTGGGATGTAATGGAAACTATCGCTGATGAATCTACATGGCAGAATCAGAACGGCAAATTTTAAAACACATTATAATATTTTAGGAGGACTCACACTATGAAAAAAATTATCACACTTCTTTTAACCGCAACTTTAACAATGACTGCATTAGCAGGATGTTCAACATCCAGCAACAACGCTGACAACACTGCTTCTTCCAACAGTGCAACTACACAGGAGACCGAATCGACAAAAACTGAACAGACTCAGATCGAAAAAGCACTCGCATTGATCGATACTTTTGCAACCGGAGATACCGATACTGCTAAAGAATTGCTTGCAGAAGATTATATTCAGCACAACCTTGCCTACGGTACTGGAAGAGATGCATTCATCAGTTCTGTCGAATACCTGGCTTCGGCAGATGAAAAAACTACTGTTGAAAACATCCGGGCATTTGAAGATGGTGACAAAGTATTTCTTCAGACTGTTTACAATTTTGCAGGTGCTGGCGAGCAGGTGGCATTCGACATTTTCAGATTTGACAAGGGAGGAAAAATCGCTGAGCACTGGGATAACCTTGCTGCAAAGGCTGAGCCGAATCCATCAGGACATACACAGATTGACGGAACTACGGAAGTAACCGATCTTGACAAAACTGAAGAAAATCGCAAACTCGTGGAAGATTTTCTTTATGATGTTATGCAGGGCAATAATTTAGATAAAACACCAGACTATTTTGATGGTGACACATATATTCAGCATAACACCGGCATTGCTGATGGCGTATCCGGTCTGAATGAAGCACTTGCAGCACTTGCTGAACAGAATATTCAGATGATTTATACTACTACTCATCAGGTGCTTGCTCAGGGAAACTTTGTACTGGCAGTAAGTGAAGGTACCTTTGGCGATAAACCAACCGCTTACTATGATCTTTGGAGAGTAGAAAACGGCAAGATTGCTGAGCATTGGGATGTAATGGAAACGATTGCCGATAAATCCACATGGCAGAATCAGAATGGAAAATTCTAATAAATTTTAATAAAAGTCCTCCTTCAAAAATAGTAAGGGGGAATTTTATCATATGTTTTTAACAGGAAATATTAAAGTTCAAGTGAATCTTCTGCATCTACCCACATCTGCAAATTTCCATCAAGATATAATCTTGCATATTCAAGAGGATCATCAATGGCGAGTGCGTTTAATGCACAGTCTGATCCAGGTGTAGTCTTTAAATTCTTTTCAGCTTCCAAGCAGTCAATGCGAAGCATATAGCCGGCACTTGTGTAAACATCAATACTGTTGCGCTTGGGATTGTATTCTGCAAATATTGTTCTCATCGTATCAAATCTCCTTATCGTTAAATCAATCATTTGTTGCAAAAATCAGAAGCATTTCAATCAGTTCACCATGTCACTTTTATTTTGTGTTATACTGTTTTATAGAATTTTCTTGCCCTTGTATTTGCCCTTATCAGAGTTCGTAAACACTGGTGGGACGATATAACACAAGGGAAACAATAAGGGAAATCTCACCTGCGACAAATTCAGTGTTTTCAAGGGTTTGCGGAGAATTTAATAACAAAATATAACAGTTATTAAATCTCTTAAAACAGGTGAAATCTCAATCGGAAGTTGTGGAGGTAAAATATAGATGAATCAAGGTAGAATTATTGTAATCACAGGTGCGCCGGGGACAGGAAAAACTACAACGGCATCTGCTGTTGCAAAAGAATCAGATTTGGAAAAGTCTGTGCATATGCACACAGATGACTTTTATCATTATTTGAGTAAAGGGGCAATACCACCGCATTTGCCAGAATCAAATGAGCAAAATTTGATTGTCATTGAAGCGTTTTTAGAAGCTGCGAAGCGATATGCTCGTGGTGGATATGATGTAATTGTAGATGGTATTGTAGGACCGTGGTTTTTAGAGCCGTGGCTCAACATTGTTCAAGAGCATTATGAAGTACACTATATCGTTTTAAGGGCAAGTAAAGAAGAAACTATGAAGCGAGCTATCGAACGCTCAAAGTTAGACAGAGAAACAAATATTGAATTAGTTGAAACAATGTGGAAGCAATTTTCCAATTTAGGAATCTATGAATTAAATGTTATAGATACAACTACGCATTCAATCAAAGATACTGTTTCAGCAGTAAAAGAAAAAATAGTAAGCGGTACGGCTTTACTATTTTAGACAATTCCAGTTTGTATAACAGGAATTTATCAGAAAATGAGGAATAGTTGAAATGGAGGCGCTATAATAACATGAAGATTGAAGGGAACCAGAAAGAACTGGATGCAATGGTAGAATTTCATAAGGGAAACCGTGTCGAGGGACTGAGACTGCAAGAAGAATTTGCAGCGGAATTTCGTAAGGAGTATAAAGACAAAGATCACTGTCCTTGCCTGAAAGCCTGTCGTTATCACGGAAACTGTAAGGAATGTGTAGCAATCCACAGAGCGCATCAGGAACATGTTCCTAATTGTATGCGACCATTGATTAATAAAAAATTGAAATTGATGTCAGAATTAACAGAGCATACCTTGGCAAATGAAATAGAAGCTCCACATGAGATTTTAAGAAAATAGGCAAGTCAAATTCCCGTTTATTGGGAAGTCGCAGAGAACGAAAAATCGGAAGTTTACAGCGAGGTGAAAGAGGTTGAATTATGTAGAATATGGAAAAGAAAACAAATATGATGATAATATATTTTTTCAAAAATACAGTCAAATGAGTCGCTCACAGCAGGGACTAGCCGGTGCAGGAGAATGGGAAACATTGAGAAAGCTGCTGCCGGATTTTAAAGATAAGCGTGTGCTTGATTTAGGATGCGGCTATGGATGGCACTGTATTTATGCGATGGAACACGGAGCGTCTTCTGTTGTAGGTGACAAACTATAAA
>NZ_BAAHSG010000041.1:0-1720 GCF_054660775.1 Allocoprococcus similis | reverse complement strand
GAGGGCACTGAAAAAGTAGATAGTACCGCCTATGTTTGATATAATATAAATATCAAGTATAGGCGGTGTTTTTATGATTGAACAACAACAGAAGTTAGTACTTAGTCCTTACATGGAAATATATGAACTGGTGGTTCCAAAAGACAATCTGCTTCGTCATATAAAAGAACTGGTTGATTTTAAATTTGTTTATGATGAATTGATTGATAAATATTGTCTTGATAATGGACGTAATGCAGTTCCGCCTATTCGAATGTTTAAGTACTTGCTTTTAAAAGCTATCTATGATTTATCTGATGTTGATGTTGTAGAACGTTCTAAATATGATATGTCATTTAAATACTTTTTGGATATGGCACCAGAAGAAACTGTTATTAATCCCAGTTCTTTGACAAAATTTCGTAAACTACGTTTGAAAGATATGAATCTGTTGGATATGTTGATTTCAAAGACGGTTCAGATTGCATTGGATAAAAAAATAATAAAATCAAAATCTATTATCGTAGATGCTACTCATACGAAATCAAGATACAATCAAAAAACGCTCCGACAGGCACTTCAAGAGCAATCAAAAAAACTACGACGTGCCGTTTACGAAGTGGATGAAACAATGAAGAAAAAATTTCCAAACAAAAATACGGAAGATTCTCTTGAAAAAGAGTTGGAATACTGCAAACAACTACTTTCTATTGTAAAAGACAATGAAGACATATGCAGTTACCCTAAAGTGCAGGAAAAGCTAAATTTATTGGAGGAATCTGTCAATGATGATCTTGAACATTTGGAAACTTCAAAAGATAATGATGCAAGGATAGGACACAAAACAGCGGATACTTCTTTCTTCGGATATAAAACACATATAGCTATGACAGAGGAACGAATCATTACAGCCGCAACCATTACCAGTGGTGAAAAAACAGACGGAAAAGAATTGTCAACTTTGGTTCGGAAAAGCAGAGCTGCGGGAATGAAAGTTGAAACTGTGATTGGTGACAAAGCCTATTCAAGTAAGGAAAATATTGATGCTGCAAAGGATAATCATTATGAACTTATCTCCCGGTTAAACAGTATTGTTACCCAAGGAAATCGTACAAAGCCAGATGAATTCGAATTTAATAAAGATGCTGGAATGTATCAATGCAAAGCAGGGCATTTGGCAATTCATAAATATCTTGACAAGCGA
Organism: Allocoprococcus similis; assembly: GCF_054660775.1. Lineage (NCBI taxonomy): Bacteria > Bacillati > Bacillota > Clostridia > Lachnospirales > Lachnospiraceae > Allocoprococcus > Allocoprococcus similis. Next base: position 537 of record NZ_BAAHSG010000041.1, on the reverse strand, counting down.
AAAACAGAAGGAAAGAATCCTCGAATGACATACTTTTTCGATGTAGAAAAATGTAAGAGATGTCCTTATAAAGCGGGTTGTTATAAAGAAGGAGCAAAAAAGAAAACCTACACAGAAACACTAATTTGTGATTCACATAGTGAGCAGGCTCAATTTCAAGAAACTGAACATTTCAAAGAAATGGCGAAAGAACGCTATAAAATAGAGGCAAAAAATAGTGAATTAAAACATAGACATGGTTATGACATTGCGTCATCATCAGGTCTTATTGGCATGGAAATGCAGGGAGCTATGACTATATTTGCAGTAAATCTCAAGAGAATTATTAAGCTAATAAGTGAAAAATAAAAAGAATTCGCATGCAAGACAAGAAATCAGCAATAGAAAGAACGGAAAATCCACCAGAATAAGTTTAAACTGGTGGATTTTATATGTGCATTATAATTTGAAATTTAAAGCGGTAGGTTTTTCAGTGCCCTCTAGATAACTTTGGAATCAGGATCTCATTTGCGTTTGCTCCCTCTTTTACCAGCTCAT
>NZ_BAAHSG010000040.1:0-49497 GCF_054660775.1 Allocoprococcus similis | reverse complement strand
TTGACAGGTAGCACACCATTTTGTACCGATCGCCAAGGAAAAGCTGGTGGTTGTTGTTCCGAAAGGGCATGAACTGGCAGGAAGGGGATCTGTTGATCTGAAGGAAACACTTCCTTATCCGCAGGTGTATTTCACCAAGAACAGCGGACTCAGACCGGTGATCGACCAGCTGTTTGAACAGACCGGAGGGACACCGAAGATCGCTTATGAGATCGTGGAAGATGCTTCCATGGCGGGGCTTGTGGCAGAGGATTTCGGAATTGCAGTGATGCCGGAGATCCCGATCCTTAAGAATCTGGATGTGGATGTACTGGATATTGAGAATCCACCATATGAGCGTTATATTTATCTGGCAAAACTAAAAGAAAAGTATCTGGCGCCGGTTGTAAAAGAATTTATTGAATATGTAAAAGAAAGTAATGGGAAGGCACTTTAATAGGCCTTCCCATCTCTTTTGACAAACTGAATGAAACGTTTGACAGCGGGGATCTGGTATTTGTCGCGGATGTAGCCCATATAAACCGTATGGGTAAGATCGGCGTCGGCAAGCGGCAGAATCGTTACGTTTGCCTGGTCTACTGCGTCTACCTTTGCAACAAGGGCAATCCCAAAATCTTCGGCAACAAGAGCGGCGATCGCGTTCTCATCCGGGCATTCACAGACAATGTTTACTTTTAGCTTCTTTTCTTTATAGAAGTTACGCGTAAATCCACCGAGTCCGGAATAGCGGTCATAACCGATCAGAGGATATTCGGTGAGGTCACTGCAGGATACCGTATCTTTCTGCGCCAGGGGATGATTTTTCGGCGTGATCACAACCATGTCCTGATGCAGGATCGGGATAAAGGAAATATCCGGTTCATCCGCAACAAAAGAGCCAAAGATCACATCGTGGCGGTCGGATTTGAGTCCCTGGATCATATCGGCGGTATGTGTCTGGTTGAAATTGAAGGTAACGTGCTTGTTTCGGTCCAGATCCAAGAAGGAGCGGACGGTATGGGGAATATAGTAGTTCGCTAGAGGGAATACATAGGCAATATCGATGTGTCCGCCACTTCCGGCAAGCTGCTTCATCTTATGCTCGGCAATGTGCACCTCCTCGAGGATTCGGTTGACGTGTTCCAGAAAGACGCGGCCAGATTTGGTGAGGACAACATTACGTCCCTGATGTTCAAAAAGCATCAGTCCGAGTTCCTCTTCCAGAAGCGCCATGGACCGGCTGAGGCTTGGCTGGGAGATCTTGAGAGCTTCGGCAGCCTGCCGGAAATGCTGCAGGGTTGCTACTTTTTGGAAATATTCAAGCTGATTGAGGGTCATGATAAAAAATCCTTTCTATATTAAATAAAAAGATTGTAACATAACTGATGTTAAAAAGCTATCAAAAATGCATATAAGATGTATTTGAACTATCAAAGGATATCGTCTATAATTTAACTATCAAGAGGTTGTTTAAAAATTAACAAAAGTTGGGCAAACGTTAAAAACATTCTCAAAGAACAAAGAAACAAATTTCTATGGAAGAAGAAAAGGAGAACAAATCATGGCAGAGAGAATTACAGGACACACAGAACTTATTGGACTTATGGCTTATCCGATCAGACATTCAAGTTCACCGGCAATGCACAACGAAGCATTTGCTTACCTTGGACTGGATTATGCTTACCTTGCATTTGAAGTTGACAACAGCACACTGGAAGATGCAGTAAAAGGACTTCGTGCTCTGAAAATGGTAGGATCTAACGTGTCTATGCCAAATAAAACAGTTGTTGGACAGTATCTGGACAAATTATCTCCGGCAGCAGAGCTCTGTGGAGCAGTAAACACAATCGTAAATGAAGATGGTGTTTTGACAGGACACATCACAGACGGTATCGGATTCATGCAGTCATTAAAAGACAATGACATCGATGTAATCGGAAAGAAGATGACAATCGCAGGAGCGGGCGGAGCTGCTACAGCAATTGAAATCCAGGCTGCACTTGATGGTGTAAAAGAAATCTCCATCTTCAACATCCATGATAAATTCTGGGCAAACGCAGAAGAAACAGTAAGAAAGATCAATGAAAAGACAAACTGTAAAGCAACTCTTTACGATCTGGACGACAAAGAAAAATTAAGAGAAGAAATGAACGATTCTTACATTTTTGTAAACGGAACAGGTGTTGGTATGAAACCACTCGAAGGAATGTCTGTTGTACCGGATAAATCATTCTTCCGTCCGGAACTGATCGTAATCGATGTTCCTTACTCACCACTGGAGACAAAGATGCGTTCTATGGCAAAAGAAGTTGGATGTAAGACAATGAATGGTCTTGGAATGATGTTATTCCAGGGAGCAGCTGCATTCAAACTCTGGACAGGAAAAGAAATGCCGATCGAACACATGAAAGAAGTATTAAATATCAGATACGATGACTAATATCCGGCAGGCTGGTATTTAATTTAAGAAGAAATCGAAAAAAATTGAAAAACAGGAATGTGAGGAAAAGAGATGAATAAGAAATACATACCTAGCGCCTTGATACTTTATTTAAACTACTTTATCCACGGTGTTGGATGTTCCATCCTTGGACAGGCAGTCATCAAGGAAGCACTTGCTGCTTCCTGGGGCGTAGAAGTTATGGCAATCACTGCAATTTCGGCAGCACTTGGACTTGGACGTCTGATCGCGCTTCCGTTCGCCGGACCGCTTTCTGACAAACTCGGACGTCGGATTTCAACCGCGATCGGTAGTGGATCCTATGCAATCTACCTGATCGGACTTGCACTTGCATTTAATGCAGGAACAAATGGCGGATACCAGATCGCATATATCTGTGCAATCGTTGGTGGTATCGCAAACTCTTTCCTGGATACAGGAATTTACCCGGCTGTTTCAGAAATCATTTACAAAGCACCGGGCGTTGCAACTATGGGGATCAAATTCTTTATTTCTGTATCACAGATGCTTTTGCCGTTCGTACTTGGTGTAACTGTTGCTACCACAGCGACAGGAGCAACTTCTTACAACACGCTGTTCTATGCATGTGGAATCGCTTATCTTGTACTTCTGGTACTGGTTATGATCTTCCCACTCCCGGATACAGATCAGAAAGCGGCAGGAAAGAAAGAAGGACTGATCGACAGCTTAAAGCATACCCATTTCTCTGTAGAATCCATCGCAATGATCCTGATCGGATTCACATGTACAGGTACTTTCCAGTTATGGCTGAACTGTGCACAGAACTTTGCGAAAGAGAATGTAGGCTGGGCTGATCCGTCTATTATGCAGACATATTATTCAGCAGGAACAATGCTTGCACTTGTTGTAACTGCACTTTTAACAAGAAAGATCAAAGACGTAAGATTTATCCTGGGATACCCGGTAATCTGTCTTGTAACGATGATCGCTGTTCTGGTTGGAAAGAGCCAGACACTTATGATCGCAGGTGCATTCCTGATCGGATGGGCAGGAGCAGGCGGACTTCTTCAGATCGCGACTTCTGTATGCAACATGCTGTTCCCGAAGATCAAAGGAACCGTAACAGCACTTGTAATGATCGCATCTTCCCTGTGTAACTACACCATCCTTACCGCAGCATCCAAAATGCAGCCGGAACAGGTTATGGTTATGAATATTGTTCTTACAGCAGTCGGAGTCCTCCTTGGATTATTCGTAAACTTACGCTATACTAAGATGGTAGAACAGGCACAGGCTGACAACTAAGAAAAAGAGGAGAAAATAGACATGAGTAAATATGTAGAAGTTCGTGGCGTTGAAATCGGCGAAGGTGTTCCGAAGATCTGTGTACCGATCGTTGGAAAGACAAAAGAAGAAATTCTTGCAGCAGCAAAATCTTTTGAGGATGTTGCACTAGACGTTGTAGAATGGCGTGTGGACTGGTTCGAAGGAGTATTTGACTTTGCACAGGTTGAAGATGTATTAAAAGACCTTCGTCCGGCACTCGGCGAAACTCCGATCCTTTTCACATTCCGTACTTCCAAAGAAGGCGGCGAAAAAGCAATCGAAGCAGATGCATATGCAGAGCTTAACAAGAAAGCAGCAGCAACAGGACTGGTTGACCTTGTAGATGTAGAAGCATTTACAGGTGATGAAGTGGTAAAAGATATCATTGAAGGTGCGCATGCACACGGCGTAAAAGTTGTTGCATCCAACCATGATTTCGATAAGACACCGGACAAAGACGATATCGTAGGACGCCTTGTGAAAATGCAGGAACTCGGTGCAGATATCCCGAAAATTGCAGTAATGCCACAGTGCAAAAAGGATGTGCTCACACTTCTTGAAGCAACACGTGAAATGGCAGAAGAACATGCAGACCGTCCGATCATTACAATGTCTATGGCAGGTACCGGACTGATCAGCCGCCTGTGCGGTGAAGTATTCGGTTCCGCACTTACTTTCGGGGCAGTTGGAAAAGCTTCTGCACCTGGTCAGATGAATGCATCAGATTTAAGAGAAATCCTGACGCTGATCGATAAGAGCATCTAGTAAAGAAACATCCGGAGAAGTCCTGTGGCAGATCCGTTATGTTTAACCTGAATGAAGAGTGAAAAAAAGGCAGGATAATAACCCGCAGTCATACCGGGGATTCCGGTGAGACTGCGGGTTATTTATATCTGATGTTTGTTAAAAATCTAACCGATGCCCGGAGCGGAACGGTTATAGAGATTTTCACTATTTAAAGGGATAAAATCAATATGGAAAATAATAGACAACTTCCACAGAAATTGTTATCATTTTTCTATATGACTACATGAATGGAGGGCAAACGTGAATGAAGAAAACAGTAATCTGGCTGGATAACTATCTGGAAGAATTTCTCATGGTGGTCAGCCTGATCTTGATGACGGTGATCATGGGAATCCAGGTGTTTTCCAGATATGTACTCGGCTCAGCTCCGTCCTGGTCGGAGGAGATTACCCGATACCTGTTTGTATGGTCGGGCTTTTTGAGTGTCAGCTATTGTACGAGAAAGTGTATTTCTATTAAGATCGAACAGTTTGTGGCGATTTTTCCGAGAAGAGGAAAGGCAATGTTTAAATTGGTCAATCATACTTTTGAGCTTATGGTATTCCTCTATCTGATTCCATTTGCATTCAAGTATATGATGTCGGCAGTGGAGAGCGGGCAGGTGAGTCCGGCGTGCCACATTCCGATGTATTATGTACAGGCAGCACCGCTTGTCAGCTTTATCCTGGTGGCGATCCGTATTGTCCAGCGGTGGTTTGCAGAGTTAAAAGTCGTAAGAGATAAAGAGGAGAAAGGAGACAAAGCATGCCGGCAGCAGTAGTATTTATCTTATTTGTAATCTGTCTGATTATTGCCATTCCGGTATCGATCGCGCTTACGATCGCATCGGTTCTCCCGGGTGCTTTTGATCCATCTTTCACAGCCAGCGGACAGTTCGTGATCCGTTCCATGCTGGGAGGAATTGACAGTTTCCCGCTCCTTGCGGTTCCGATGTTTGTACTTTCCGGAATCATCATGGCAAGAGGTGGTATTTCCAAAAAATTATTTGATGTATTTTCGTATTTCCTTGGAAATCTGACAGCAGGTCTTCCGTGCGCGGTCATTGTAACCTGTCTGTTTTATGGCGCAATCTCAGGTTCCGGACCGGCGACGGTTGCAGCAGTCGGAAGTATGACGATCCCGATTCTGATCGAGCTTGGATACGATAAGGATTTTTCCGCGGCGATCGTAGCCGTTGCAGGTGGTCTTGGAGTTATTATTCCACCAAGTATTCCGTTTATTATGTTCGGAAGTGCTTCCGGCGAATCAGTAAGTGACCTGTTTATCGCAGGGATCATTCCGGGACTTCTGATCGGCGGACTTCTGATGGTTTATGTAGTCTATTACTGTAAAAAGAATGGAGAAGACAAAGAAAAGATCCAGAAAGTAGTCGGGGAGCTTCATGAGAAAGGACTTTTGAAGGTTTTAAAAGAAAGCTTCTGGGCACTTTTGAGTCCGGTCATCATTCTGGGATGCATCTATTCCGGAATCGCATCGCCGACAGAAGCGGCAGTCATTTCGGTATTTTATGCATTGATCGTCAGCCTGTTTATTTATAAGACGATGACGTTTAAAGATATCTGGCCGGCACTGGTGGAAGGGGTGCGTACTTATGCACCGATCATGTTCATTCTTGCGGCATCGATTGCGTTTTCAAGAGTTCTGACTCTGATGCAGATCCCACAGATGGTCAGCACCTGGATCCTGACGCACTTTACCAATAAGATCGTCCTTCTTCTGGTGATCAATGTATTCCTTCTGATCGTGGGAATGGTCATGGATACCACACCGGCAATCCTGATCCTGACACCGATCCTTCTGCCGATCGTAACAGCAGTCGGCATGAATCCGATCCACTTTGGAATCATGATGGTTGTCAACCTTGCGATCGGATTTGTAACACCGCCGATCGGGGTTAACTTATTTGTGGCAAGTTCGCTTACAGATATCCCGATCATGCGGATTTCCAAACATGCGATGCCGATGATCGGCTACTTCCTTGTTGCGCTTTTGTTAATTACGTTTATCCCGGCGATCAGCCTGGCACTGATATAGGAGGTGGCAGCATGAAGAAAGCAGTAAGAATGGCAGTAGCGGCAGGAATGTGTGCGGCACTTGCACTCAGTGCGGGATGCCAGAAAAAGACGGTTACGGATGATGAAGTACAGCGATATGCATGGCCGCTTGCAACGGCGAGTCCGGAGGATACCGTAACACAGATCTATGCAGAAAAATTTGCGGAAGAAGTAGAAGAATTAAGTGATGGCAAGATGAAGATCCAGGTCTATCCGAACGGTACGATCGGAGGGGACAGGGAGCTTCTGGAGAGTTGTAAGGATGGGGACATTCCGTTTGTGATCCAGAATACAGCTCCGCAGGTAACCTTTATGCCGGATCTGGCGGTATTCGATCTTCCGTGCCGTTTCAGCACGATTGATGAAGTACGTAAAAAGGCCGATGATCCGGAATTCTACGGACTTCTGGAGAATGTCTATGAAAATGGCGGATACAAGCTTCTTGGTTATGCAGATCAGGGATTCCGCGTGATGTCAACGAATAAAAAGGTCGAATCATTGGCTGATTTTAAAGGACAGAAGATCCGTACCATGGAGAATTCCTACCATATGGATTTTTGGAAAAAACTGAAAGCATCTCCGACACCGATGAGTTTCAGTGAGGTGTATATCGGGCTGCAGCAGGGAACCATTGACGCCCAGGAAAATCCATACGAGGTTATCGTATCCAACAAGCTTTATGAACAGCAGGATTATGTGGTGGAGACCAATCACCTGCCACATCTGATCTCTCTGATCGTCAGTGATGAATTTTTTCAGGATCTGCCGGAAGATAAGCAGGCGATCCTTGTAGAAGCTGCAGAGATCGCCAAAGAAGAGGCTCGCCAGGCATCGGATGACCGGATTGCGGACAAGATCAAAGTAATTGAGGACAGCGGAACACAGATTGTTACACTTAGTGATGAACTGAGAGTGGAAATCCGTGAGGCAGTGCAGCCGGTTTACGATGAAATCGAGAAAAATGTGGATAAAAAGCTTTATAATTCCTATATGAAATAGCAAAAAAATACGGAAAATCAGGGAAATCTGTAATTGATTGAAATTTTTTGTTGAAAAATAGAGTTTTTTATTATAGAATTATAAGTAATGTATATAAAAAAGTAAAAGGAATGCCTCAGGGCATATATAAGGAGGATATTACAATGATTTCAGCAGGCGATTTTAGAAATGGTCTTACAGTACTGATCGAAGGAAATATTTATCAGATTCTGGAATTCCAGCATGTAAAACCGGGAAAGGGAGCAGCTTTCGTTAGAACAAAACTTAAAAACATCATCAGTGGTGGTGTAGTAGAAAAGACTTTCCGTCCGACAGAGAAATTCGATACCGCTCATATCGACAGAAAAGATATGCAGTATCTGTATTCTGATGGTGAACTCTATCATTTCATGGATGTTGAGACATTCGACCAGATCGCAGTTGATGGAGATACAGTAGGAGATTCTCTCAAGTTCGTAAAAGAGAACGAGATGGTTAAAGTATGTTCACATGAAGGTAACGTATTCTCAGTAGAGCCGCCGATCAGTGTGGAACTTGAAGTTACAGAGACAGAGCCGGGAGTAAAAGGTGACACAGCTACAGGCGCTACCAAACCGGCTATCGTTGAGACCGGAGCAAGCGTTCTTGTACCTCTGTTCGTTAACCAGGGTGACAAGATCAAAATTGATACCCGTACAGGAGAGTACAGCTCAAGAGCATAATCCTTTCGTCATAATTCACAAAATTAAGACAGAGATAAAAGCCGAAAGCAGAGGCAAGTCCTCATGCTTTCGGCTTTTTTGCATGTCAATGCCATTTTGGAAGGGAAAAGAATGTTCTTGTAATCTGAAAAAAGGGCAGATATAATTGGCAGTACACACCTGCTTGAATGCAGGTGATATTCAAATCATAAGCTGCCTTAAGATGGCAGAAAAGGTTCTTTGCGGCGCATGGCTTTCGGGAAGGAGAACGGATGAATTATACAGAATTTATGAATGCTATGTTATGCGAGATCAGAGGACAGGTAGATGCGCAGGTGAGGACAGAGCTGTACACTGTGACAAAGAATAATGGAACCAGAAGAACGGGGATTCTTTTTAAGCAGGAGGACAGCAACCTTGCACCGACGATCTATCTGGAGGAATTTTACCAGAAGTACCTGAAGGGGCAGCAGGTACCGGATCTGGCGGATTCCATTTGCAGTATTTATCAGGAGATTCGGGTGAAGAAGACCTGTGATTGTCAGAATCTGTTTGATTTTAATCATGTAAAAGAGCATATCGTGTACAAGCTGATCCGGCGGGATGCCAACGAAGAACTGTTAAAGCAGATTCCTTATGAGCCGTTCCTGGATCTGGCAGTGGTCTATTATATCCAGATAGACAACACACGCTTTGGTTCGGCGGCGATCCAGATTCGCAACGAGCATCTGCGGTACTGGCGTGTGGAAAAGGAAGAGATCCGGCGTCTTGCCGAGAAGAATACACCGCGGATCTATCCGGTGCAGATCCAGAAGATCGTGCGCTTTATGTATGTGGCGACGAACGAGCAGTGCAGTCTGGGGGCAGCAGTGATGCGGTATCCGGATTTCTTGGAAAAGGTCTGGGGGATGATCGGAGAGGGGTTTTATATCCTGCCAAGCAGTATCCATGAAGTCATTCTGGTGCCGGAAAGCTTTGGAATGGAGCCGGAGCGGATGCAGGAGATGGTCAAAGAGATCAATCAGATCGGAGTGGCGCCGGAGGAAGTGCTTTCGGATTCCGTGTATTACTCTGATGGGGAGGAGATTCGGATCGTGGCGAAGTAGGGATAGATTATAAACGTGTATAGAGTAGGGAAAATTGACAGGGAAATATACCATTGTATAGCAGAGGATATAGTAACAGATGAAGTTATTATAACTGTTGTGCAGATTATGCATATTAGGGAAAGACATCCCAATGATTATGAACTTTTTTCTACATACAAATTCTTTACAAAAGAGAATAATATTGATATACTGAAAGTAGAGAAAAATTTATTCATATGATTATTTAAGGTGGAAGATTTCGTGCGATCCACACGCCGATGGTATAGACAGGGGAAACCTGAGAGATGCAGGAGAAGCGCACGCCTGCTGGATAATCATTTGAAGAAGACTTAAAGAGGTGTCGCAGGTTTGCGGCACCTTTTTGTGTATACGATGAGCCAAGTGCAGATTTGTGCTTGCACAAGAATCTGCATTTGGCGAATGTACATCATCTGGCTGTTAAGCGAGATGGTGTACAAAGTATACGAATCAAGTAGGAGTCAGCCTGCTCGATTATATAGATCAAGTAGGAGTCAGCTTACGCAATCATACAATAGAAATAAAGAAAGGAATTCCAAGCATGAACACAGAAATTTTAGTAATTGAAGATGACGATCTGGTAAGACAGGGAATCGTAGACATCCTGGACCTAAAGGGATGGAATGCGGTCGCAGTAAAAAACTGTAGTGAGGCGCTTACAAGGATCCGAGAAGAAGAATATATGCTGTATGTACTGGACATGAAGCTGCCAGACGGGAACGGAATCATGCTCTGCAGGGAGATCCGCAGATATACAGACAATCCCATTCTTTTCTTATCAGCCTATGACAGTGAAGAATTTATTGTAGAGGGATTTGAGGCGGGAGCAAATGATTATGTGATAAAGCCTTTCCGCACATTTGAATTTATTGCGAGAATCAAGGCTTTGCTGCGACGTACCGGTATGCAGAATGGCAAGAAAGTGAAAAAAGGAATCAAAAGCGGAGAATATGAACTGGATTTGCAGAATCAGATTTTGCAGAAGGATGGTGTCCGGATCGATCTTACAAGGACGGAGTACCAGGTTCTGCGCAGTCTTCTGGAAAATGCACCGAATCTTGTCGCACGGGAGTTCCTGTTGGATACTATCTGGGATTCCAATGAAAATTATATCGATGACAATACCTTGTCTGTACATATGAACCGGCTGAGAAAGAAGCTGACTGCAGAAAGTGAGCAGGATCCGATTGAGACAAAGCGTGGAGTCGGTTACGCATGGACGATGAAAGCAGAGGATGTGTATGATGAAATCTGAGAAAAAGACAGAAAAATGGAGAATACCGGGAAAATGGATTCTGATTTTTCTTTTGATATTGCTGGCTTTTTATGGATATCAGAATATTCTTGCAGAAAATTATGAAAGACAGGTTGTTTCCTGGATTGGACAGACAGAAAAAGACAGAACGGTTTCTGCCTTTACAGAACCGGATGAAGAAGCATATCAGAAGGGCTGCGAGGCATTGAAAGAGGCAGGATATGGAGAGACAGGAAAAGTCTGGCTGGGAAAAAGAATCCGAAGCTATGGAAGAGGCACGTTTGTGTTTGCAATCGGCATCATCTGCATTGCTGGTCTGCTGACAGAACTGCACATGGAGAAAAGACGGAAAAAAACACTGAATAATCAATTTGCAGAAAAAGACAGGGAATTGGAAGCAAAGCTAGCGGAAGAAAAAGAATTTCTGCATCGGGACCGGCAGAAAATGGGAACTTATATGGAAAATATTTCCCATCAGCTAAAGACGCCGATCGCGGGAACACTTCTGAATCTGGAGGTGCTTCTTGCGACAGAAGAGAATGAAAAGCGGTATCAGAAGCTGGAAGACTGTGTGAAAAAAGTGCAGTGGATGTCGGATATGACGATCGTGCTTCTGAGGCTTGCACAGATTGATTCCGGGAAAATCTGGATGAAGCGGAAAAAAGAAAATCTGACCGGACTCATCGAAGAATGCATGGACAGAACACAGCCTTTAGCGGAAGAAAAAAGCGTTGGATTTGAAAAGGATGTTCCAAAAGAATGCCTGCTTTCCTGTGACGGATTCTGGCTGAAAGAGGCAATGGAAAATGTACTGAAAAATGCCATAGAATATGCAGATACAGGAAGCAAGATACAGATTCTTCTGAAAGAAGATACAGATTATTACAAGCTGTATATCACTAATCAGGGAAAACGGATTGAAAAAGAGAAAAGAGAGCTGATTTTTGACCGTTTTTACCAGATGGAACAAGGCAGTGGAATCGGGATTGGCCTGCATCTTGCAAGGGAAATTGTCACGCTTCATCGGGGGACACTGAAGGTTGTAGAGCGGAGTGGTCTGGAAGAGGCGACAACCTTCCAGTTTATACTGCCAAAGATGATCGCAAAGGATCATGGGCGGGAAGTGAGTAATCTTACGATATCGTAAGATTAGGGTAAGTGAATCGAAAGACAGATCTGGTATAGTAAGACTAACAAATGAAGGAGGTGATGGAAGATGAAAACCGTAATCAGACTGGACAAGGTAAGCAAAAGCTATACCCTTGGTGAAAAGAAAATCACAGCATTAAAGGAGTTTTCTTTTGAAGTGAAAAGTGGTGAGTTTGTGGCAGTGATGGGGCGAAGCGGATCCGGGAAATCTACTTTTCTTAAGATTGCAGGAACACTGGAAAAGCCAGATACCGGAGCAGTCTTTCTGAATGGAATACAGATCAACGGACTTTCCCAAAAGAGGATCTGCAAGATCAGGCAGAAGAAAATCGGGTTTATTTTCCAACAGTATCAGTTACTGCCGGAGTATACGATCTGGGATAATGTATGTATGCCGCTTTATATCGCACATACAGTACCGGATAAAGCCTATATCCGACAGCTTCTTGAAAAGGTCGGATTATGGGACAGGAATGGAGATTATCCGGATCAGTTATCCGGTGGAGAGCAGCAGAGAGTGGCAATTGCCCGTGCAATGGCGGCAAAGCCGGGAGTGATCCTTGCGGATGAACCGACCGGGAATCTGGACTATCAGACCGGGCAGGAGATCATGAAGCTGATCTGCGCATCCAGAGAACTTTACCGTCAGACAATTGTCATGGTGACACATGATATGGACAGTGCCAATTATGCGGACAGGATTGTGTATATGGAAGATGGTGCATTGCGATGAAAAGAGAGAAAAGACATGGAATTGAACGGGAACTCAGTATAAAAAGAATTCGCAGCCAGAAGAAATACAGCATCCTGATTGTCTCAGTCCTGCTTCTTACCTGCACACTGGTCCAGATTGGCTTCCAGATGTCAGAAGGACTGAAAGCCGCATATATCGAGAATCGCAAGGCGGTATATGGGGAATGGGAACAGGTATTTGTGGATATGGATGAAAGCTCGGTGAAAGTAGCAGAAGAGAATCCATTTCTTGCACAGACCGGGAAAATAAGGATCTATGGTGCGATCTCCGGGGATTATCTGGAAAACCGTCAGATGAATATCGGGACGATGGACGAGACGGCGTGGAAGCTTGGCAGACTGGAAATGAAAGAAGGGCGCCTGCCGGAAAATGAGCATGAGATCGCAATGGAATACAGTACACTTCGCTCACTTGGATATGAGGAGATGCTTGGAAAAGAAATTACACTGGACGTTACATCGGCGCTTTCCATTCTGGAGCAGGGGGAATCGAAAAGCTATGCTTATACTTTGTGCGGGATTCTAAAAGATTATCAGATAAACTGGGAGATCTGCAACCGGCATCGGTTCCCGACCGGGATTGTGACCCGGGAAGGCGGTGACAGGATTGGATCTATTCAGGATATGCATATGCTTGTAAAAGCGAAAGAAGGCAGTGAAAGTGTCTATGAAGATCTGAAAGACAGTGAAGAATTTACCTGCGGCATGGATGAAAATGTGGAACAGGACAAACTTTCTGATGTAAGTCTTCCGTATATGGATTTTCTGGAAAATATCCGTTTGCTGATTGGTGGTGCGTCGATCTGTATCCTGTTTCTTACGGTATCGCGTTCGATTATCTCAAGAGAACAGTTCTGGAGGTTCCTGGATGCACTTGGAATGAGAAGAGGGCAGATGTACCAGATTATTTTCTGGGAAGCAGTTCTGTTTGGTGCAGGGGCTGTTATTGTTGGAAATCTTGCAGGAATTGGGATTTACCAGCTGGTTATCCCTGTTTTTGAAAAGATAACCGAGCAGACATTACCACAGGCAATTGCTTGGGAAGGAGTTCTTTTTGGAACTGGATTCAGTGTGTTATGCATTGGGGCAAGTTATGGACTCAGTGCAGTGCAGCTTCGCATACTTCTGAAAGAAAAAAAGAAGAAAGTTCAGAAAAGAAGAGAAAAATATAGGAAGATCGTAAGGTTTACGCCGGGGAGAGTTTTACTTCATAAATGGCAGATGCATCGTGTGCGTAAGAGTGTGGAAATCGTTCTTCTGGCAAGTGTTTTACTGGTTGCGGGATTTGGGAAGATAGAGATCTCAACCAGACAGGAAAAGCTGAAAGTATATCAAAGACTGACAGGAAATGGATATTATTTAAGTACAATGGAGATTACGAATTCTCCTGGAATTTCCAGGCAGACAGTGGATAAACTGGAACAGGTTGCCGGAGTAACTTCTGTAGAGCAATATCATAACAATGAAAAAGAGGAGTTCTGGATTGATCTGTCAGAATATGCCGAAAGTGAGTATTTTCAGAAAGTAGTCGAAACATTGTTGGCATATCTGAATGAGACATCAATAAAGGAAAAGATATCTATTGAGAAAGTGAGATTGTCTTTGCTTACAATAGGCGGATGGCAGGATATACAGCGTTTCCTGAGAAATCTGGATGAAGGCAGCCTGACAAAAGAAGAATTTGAACAGGGAGATTTTTGCATTCTGGATCTTACAGAACTGCAGGAATATGATGGGAAATATCTGAGCGCATTCAGCCCGGACGGACAAGGAATATCAGAAGATACGGTACAGGTTGGTGATGAACTTCCGGTTTATACATTGAATGAGGATGGAAGCAGAAACGAAAACCCGATTCCGGTAACAGCGATTTTACGTGGCATGAAGGAAGAAGATGTGCGGAATCCACAGATAGGTGGATCTGGTATATCGATGATTGTTGGAAAGAATTTCTGGAAGAAATTTGGGAAAAGCAGAATTATGGAATATGATCAGATTGTAAAAATTCTGGTATCGGATGATGCGGATGCGTATGATACGGAAGGGCATATTCTAAGTATATTAAAACAGGGAACAGCTGTAAATGTGCAGAATAACCATGAAGAGTATAAGAAAATACGTCAGGAATTGTATTCCTTTATAGGAATGTACAGCATTTTTGCAGTGTTTTACATGATTCTGATTTCCATAGTTCTGTATCAGATGTTCCTTGCAGAGAAGCAGGAAGAAAAAAGAGAATGGGAAATCCTGCAGTCACTTGGAATGGAAGAAAAGTTTCGGAAGAAAATGCATCGTATAGAAGTTCTTTGGATGATGGGAATTGCGGGAGTAATTGGCGTTCTTACGTTATGGAGTATTTGTAGACGGAAATAGGAGGAAATGAATATGAAAAAAATTTGTGCATTTATTATGATTATGATGTTCGGATTAAGCTTCGGTGGGCAGAAAGTATTAGCAGCAGATATTGTTACTTATGGAATGGCGTGTACTTGTGGAGGTAGTTTAAATCAAAATAGAGTGTCGTATGACGCATGGGAAACATATGCTTCTACTAAATGCTCAAAAAACAATAATCTTTATGATTCTAAACAAAGGACAACGAAACACACGACATACAAGTGTAATAGATGTGGATATCAGGTCACAATCGATACTAAAGTGGAAAGAACGTTATGTACGCATTAAATAAATAGTGACAATTAGTTAAAAGCAGTCAGAAATGGCTGCTTTTGATGACAATTATTGGAAGAGTAGAACAGAAAGACTCATATTATTCTGTATTTTAAAAGCTTATAGCAGATTATAAGAAATTGAATGCAATAAATTAAAAAAACAAATAAAATAGATTGTATTTCTTGCGGAAAATGGATATACTGTAACCAGAGGTGGAAAATATGCTAATAGAATTTCGTTTTAAAAATTACAGATCATTCAGAGATGAAGCGGTTCTTTCGATGGAAGCAGTAGGACTTGGTTCTTTCAAAAAGAGTCTGATTGAACAAAATAATATGAAACTTTTACCAGGGGTAGCCATTTATGGAAAAAACGGTGGTGGTAAAAGTAATGTGATAAGAGCATTCTGGCTTGGCGTACAATTTATTCGGAATGCACAAAGAATCCAGCATGAAAAGGCAGCAGTTCCGGTAGTGCCTTTTTTGCTTAATGACTATTCGATGAATGAGCCAACGGAGTTTTCGTTTGATTATATTGAAGATGGCGTTAAATATTGGTATTCATTTGCTGCGACCAGAGAAAAGATCATAAAAGAGTCATTGTATCATGCTCCGAAAGGTCAGAAGGCGCTGGTATTTTCAAGAAAATTGCAAAAATTTAGTTTTACAGAAGAGAAAGCCCGGAGAAAATTGATCAGTGAAACTGTGGCAGAGAATCAGCTGTTTTTCTCTATTGCATGTACAATGAATGATGCAGCCTGTGCAAGGGCAATGAAATGGTTTCGGGAAGCTATATTTTTTTCGAGAGATTATACAGATATTCCTAAACAGCTTCTGGAATATTCAGGAGACAGTAATATGCTGAATGCAATTTCGGATTATGCGAAAACAGCTGATTTTGGAATCGAGGAAATGCAGTTTGAGATTGAAAACAAAGAAATTGAAGGAACAATTGATTTCCCGGAGAACATACCAGAAGATATGAAGACAGCATTGACGTCATTTATACAGATTTTATCGGAAACGTCGAACAATTCAGAAGGAAAATTAAAGATGTGCCAGATAAAGGCTCAGTCGAAACACAAAGGTGTATTAGAAAATGGAGATACAGGGTTATTTAATCTGGAATTGGAAGATGAATCGGATGGAACAAGGAAACTGATGTCATTGGCACCGGCAATCGAATCTGTTTTGGAAAAAGGAGGAGTCCTTTTGGTTGATGAAATAGAACGAGAACTGCATCCGATGCTTGTGAATTTTATAATTGCAAAATTCCAGAGTAAAAACAGCAATCCAAATGGAGCACAAATTATATTTACTACGCATAATACTGAGCTGATGAATATGGAATTTATGCGAAAAGATCAGATTTATTTTGCGGATAAAAATAGAGAGGATGGTTCGTCTGAACTCTATAGTGTTACCGATTTTACAACCAAAACAGCAGACAATATCAGGAAAGGATACCTGGCTGGAAAGTATGGAGCCACTCCGGAACTGGAAATTGAGGAGGTTGAATAAATGCCCAGAAAGAGGCGAGAGTGTGGGAGTAGAGGTGCAGGGAAATCTATCATAAAAGTATTTTGTGAAGGAGAGAGTGAACAGGCTTATACAGAATATCTGAAGAGAAAATTTAGTGATGTGGCAGTTATACAATATCCTAAAGAACCGGGGCTGTTTGACCGGGCAGAGGAAAGATTTAAAAAGGATTCCAAATATCGGGATTATACAGAAGTTATCGATGAGGTATGGTTTTTCTTTGATGTTGAAACTAAGGATATCAATAAATGGAATGAACGGTATCGGATAATTAAAAAGCTTCGGAAATTGCGAAAGGATCAGAATATCAGAGTAAGACTTCTGATGACAAGTGGATGTATAGAATATTGGTTCATGCTACACAAAAAGTATTATATACCACCACTGCAATCAGTTGCAGAAAAGGAAAAAGTTATTGCTGATTTGAAGGTTGAGGAACCATTGTATGAAAAAGGAAATCGAGCAATAACTGCAAAAATTGCGGAAGATTATCCAATAGCTGTAAAAAATGCAGCGCGTACTATGAACAGGTTATTAGAAGATGGGATGCCTATGTTAGAAGATACGGATGTAAGAAATCAATGGCTTTGTAAGAACTGTAAAACTTTTTCTAATGTACATGAGGCAATTAAGTATTTGGAGAATCTTTAAAAGTTCATAAGGGAAAAGATTATCTGAGGAGGATTCAAGATGAAGAAAACCTATATCCTGTATTGCTACATAATCAGCATGATTCTAATGCCGTTCAAATGGTTTGCGCCGGAGTATATGACGGAGTTATCAGAATGGGGATTTAAGAGTATTGCCAATCCGGTTGGGATTGGACTGCTTATCATTGGTGTCCTGCTAATCCAGGCAAAAGACATAGGAGCAAAAGAACGGATTCTGGCAGGAATCGGATTAGTGGCAATCGTTCTTGGTGAACTGTATGCTTATTTTACCTGGTATAAAGGATGGTATTATCCGATGGTTTCCTTTGATGGCGCAAAATCCAGTGCGTTGCCAACATTTTATATAGGTGTGTTCTTAAGTGCTCTTGCGTGTGTTGTTTTTCTTGTGTTGTGTATGAGAGAAAAACGCAAAAAGTGATACTTTATTTAGAATGGATTTCCTGACTGAAAATACAAATTACGATGTTAGATCTTTTGTCAGGATAATTGCCTATATGAAAGCGATAACTTAAAAAATGACAATAAAGAAAAGACGATCAAGTTATTAAAAAAGACTGTCAAGCTACAAAAGCTTCACAGTCTTTTCACGTCCCTGATCAGAATCGAACTGACGCACCCGCCTCCGGAGGGCGGTGCTCTATCCACTGAGCTACAAGGACATCTACTAATATAGCACTTGCATGAGAAAAAAGCAAGCAGAAATTTTGGATGTAAGAAAGAGCTTATGAAATTTTGGATGTGAGAAAGAGCTTCGACAAAACCCGTCAAAACAAGTCTTTCTTCGCTATTGACGCAAAAGCTGGCATTGCGTATGATAGGTGGCAAAGGAGGAAATGCCATGTCGGAAGAAAAAAGGATGCCCGTCCTTACAGGCAGAAAGAAGCAGATTTTCTACACTGGTCTTGTGTATCTGCTGGTCTGCTTTATGACGGCGGGAGTCACCGTTTTTCTTACGAAAGAGAAAAAAGATGAGGTAAAAGAAGTAAGTGCAGTTGTTACAGAAGAGCCAAAAGTAAATACCGGGTACGCAGCGATGGAAACCAATCCGCTTCTGGAGAATCAGGACGAAGAGCTTGCGGATGCAGTAGAAGCATACTATCAGGAACTTTCCGGAAAAGAAGCCTATGCCGAAGCATACGATGGGATTGCGATTTACACGAAAGACGGCAAAGCAGAAGGCAGCAGGATCCTGTATGTACGGTACAATATGAAGATCCGTGGAATTTACACCGAAGTACCGGGGCTTGGAACCTTGTATGTGGTTAAGGATAAAGAAGGGAAATTCGATATTCAGGCAGAGATCTCTGACGAGCAGATTCAGACGGTGATTGAAGAAGTTTCCACACAGACAGATGTACAGGAGCTGTTTGCACAGGTAGAAACGGATTACGAACAGGCACTTGGTTCAGATGCAATGCTCGCACAGGCAGTGGAAGATCTGAAAAAAGCAGTGGATCAGTAACACTGTAAATACAGTGAGCCAGTAACGTCTGAAAAAAGCGGTAAAGTCTATGAAAAATGTTGTGCGTCAGCAGAAGTGGATGCTGTCTTGCCCCAAATTCATAAAGAATGCAGAATTTCAGGCAACATCCAGTCCCCAGATTACGATTTTCTATTGCGCTTACATAAGGATTCCGATATAATAAATAAAGCGGCGCAGGCAGAGAGTCTGCGCTAACGTTTATGATGAAAAAGAGAGGAACGATCGATACTATGAAGAAGATCCTGGATCTGATAACAGAAGAACTGGAACAGGCATTTGTAGATGCCGGATATGAGAAAGAGCTGGCGCGGGTTACACTTTCCAACCGCCCGGATTTATGTGAATATCAGTGTAATGGCGCGATGGCAGGTGCAAAGAAATACCACAAAGCACCGATCATGATCGCCGAAGAAGTCGTGGCAAAGATTCCGGAAAATGGATATGTCAGCGAAGCAGAAGCCGTAAAGCCAGGTTTCATCAACCTGAAGACCAACCCGGCAGCAGTCGCAGAATATCTGAACCAGATGGAAGCAGATAAAAAGCTCGGTGCGGAAGAAGTAGCAAATCCAAAGACAATCGTCATTGATTACGGCGGACCGAACGTGGCAAAACCGCTTCACGTTGGACATCTCCGCTCCGCGATCATCGGAGAAAGCGTAAAGAGAATCACCCGTTTTATGGGCAATAAAGTAGTTGGTGATATCCACCTTGGAGACTGGGGATATCAGATGGGACTGATCATCACAGAACTGAAGAAACGCCAGCCGGATCTTCCGTATTTTGATGATAATTTCACCGGAGAATATCCAAAAGAGGCACCATTTACCATCAGTGACCTGGAGGAAATCTATCCGGCAGCATCCACTTATGCAAAAGAGCATGATGATTACAGAGAAGAAGCACTGGATGCGACCTTCCAGCTGCAGAGTGGAAAGCGCGGTTACCGTGCAATCTGGGATCACATTATGAATGTGTCTGTGACAGACTTAAAGAAAAACTATGCGAACCTGAATGTTGAATTCGACCTCTGGAAAGGGGAATCTGACGCACAGAAATACATCCCGGATATGGTAGAAAGACTGAAAAATGAAGGCTATGCACATATTGATAACGGAGCCCTCGTTGTAGATGTCAAAGAAGAGACCGATACCAAAGAGATTCCGCCATGTATGATCCTGAAGTCCGACGGTGCAGCACTTTATGACACCACAGACCTTGCAACACTGGTAGAACGTGAAGAACTGTTCCAGCCAAATGAAGTCATCTATGTGGTTGACAAGCGTCAGGAACTGCATTTTGTACAGGTATTCCGCTGCGCGAAGAAGACCGGTATCGTAAAAGACGATACCAAGCTGACCTTCCTTGGATTCGGTACGATGAACGGAAAAGACGGAAAGCCGTTCAAGACCAGAGAAGGCGGCGTCATGCGTCTTGAGAACCTGATCCGTGAGATCACCGAGAAGATGTATGAGAAGATTACTGAGAACCGTACCGTATCGGAAGAAGAAGCAAAAGCGACAGCGAAGATGGTCGGAATGGCTGCGATCAAATACGGAGATCTCTCCAACCAGGCAGCAAAAGACTATGTATTTGATGTGGACAGATTCACTTCCTTTGAGGGAAATACAGGTCCGTACATCCTGTACACCATCGTTCGTATCAAATCCATCCTGAACAAATACAAAGAATCAGGAAAGAGCATGGACGATATTAAGATCCTTGCGGCTGCAAGCGAGAGCGAAAAAGCTCTGATGCTGGAAGCTGCGAAGTTTGGAAGCGTAATGCAGAACGTCTACGAAGAGCTTGCACCACACAAGATCTGTGCATATATTTACGATCTTGCAAATGCATTCAACCGTTTCTACCATGAGACCAAGATCCTGGCAGAAGAGGATGAACAGAAGCAGAAGAGCTACATTGCCCTTCTCACACTGACAAGAGACATTCTGACAACCTGCATCGATCTGCTTGGATTTGAAGCACCGGAGAGAATGTAAAAAGGCAGAAGCATCAGAAGTAATGACAATATGATAAAGAGGCGAGGACATATGACAGAGAAATTGTTTTACACAGACAGTCACCGGCAGGAATTTACTGCGGAGGTTGTGTCCTGCCGCCCGTGCGATAACGGATATGAGGCAGTTCTTTCAAGAACTGCCTTTTTTCCAGAAGGCGGCGGTCAGGCAGCTGATACCGGACTGATTGACGGGATCAGAGTATATGATGTACAGGAAAAAGGAGACCAGATCTTCCACTATCTGGAAGGGGCACTGGAAGAAGGAAAGACCGTGACCGGTCAGATTGACTGGGACAAACGTTTTTCACGGATGCAGCAGCACAGCGGAGAACATATCGTATCGGGAATCGTTCATGCACGTTTTGGATATGATAATGTGGGATTCCATTTGAATGATGAGCTCTGCACTCTGGATTTAAGCGGTCCGCTCACAAAAGAAGAGCTCCGCGAGGTAGAGGATGCGGCAAATGAAGCGGTATTTGCAAATGTGCCGGTTCAGGTAAGCTATCCGTCCAAAGAAGAACTGAAGACGCTGGATTACCGCAGTAAGATTGAGATTGACGGTCAGGTGCGTATCGTAACGATTCCGGGATACGATGTGTGTGCCTGCTGTGCACCGCACGTGAATTTTACCGGAGAGATCGGTCTGATCAAACTGGTACAGAGCCAGAATTACAAAGGCGGAATCCGGATCACCATGCTCTGCGGAAGACGGGCGCTGAAGGACTATCAGCAAAAAGAAGACAGTGTCAGGGCAATCATGGGCAGCCTTTCGGCAAAAGAAGAGCTGATCGCAGAAGCTGTAGAGCGCGTCAAAGACGAAGGGACACAGCTGAAAAGTGAACTCGCTGAGGCAAGAATGCAGCTTCTTGCAGTGCAGGCAGAAAAGATACCGGAAGGACAGAAGATAGTCTGTATTTTTGATGAAAAATTAAGTGGAAATGAGCCACGAGAACTGATGAATCTTGTGCTGAAACGAGAAACCAAAGTGTGCGCGGTATTTGCAGGAACAGAGGCAGACGGATACCGTTACGTGATCGGAAGCGAGACCGAAGATGTGCGCCCGTACAGCAAGATCCTCAAAGAACAGTTTGACGGAAGAGGCGGCGGAAAACCGGTCATGGTACAGGGGTCCGTAAATGGAAGCGAAGAAGCAATCCGGAAAGTATTTGAGTAAGAAAAGGCGGAGATAGAGAATGCGAGACAGGAAAACAGGAAGAATCATCTGGTATTTATTCAGTGCGGTTCTGATCAAATGGGGTGTGGAGATCGCAGTAGCGACATTTGCACTTTCCTGCGGTCTGCGCAGCAATATGGGAATTGGGGCAGTCTCTTCGATCATTACGATCCCAATGATTGCGTGGATCTACCGGAAAGATAAGGGACGATATGAAAAGCAGCAAGAATCCTGGTGGAAATATAAGGCAGCTTCCGGATATGGAATGTGGCTTGTTATGCTCGTCGGTGCAGTGACTGCGTGTGTGGCGATGAATGATATCGTCATGCTGATGAATATGCAGAGGATCAGCCAGGTTTATCAGAGCACAGAGCAGATCATTTACAGTGCACCACGCTGGCTTCAGCTGGCGGGAGGCGGGATCCTGGCTCCGGTCGCAGAAGAACTTGTTTACCGCGGGATGATCTACCGGCGGATGCGTGAGAGCCTTACCGCTGTGCAGGCAGGTGTGTTTGTATCCATTTTGTTCGGTGTCGGTCATGGAAATCTGCCACAGGGACTTTATGCAATGATACTCGGACTTCTGCTTGCCTGCATTTATGAGAAATTCCGGAATATTGCAGCGCCGGTCCTGTTCCATATTGTTGTGAATATTACATCATTATTGCTTTCGTGGTACGGAGGCTTTGACTGGATCCTGGAAACAGAAGGAAAAACGGTTGGAATTACCATGCTGGCAACGCTTGTTACAGTTCTAATTTATGTAAAAATCAAAAATATAAGACAAGAAATACGATAATTAACTGAAAATTATAGAAAAAGTTCACAAAACAAATAATATCTGACAATTTCTGTAAAATTAGGGGTTTACTTTTTGAGATAAATGCTGTATAGTGTTAAATCATAAAAGCAACAACAAAACCGTTTTACAGAAAGGGCAGGTTATATGAGCGTAGTACAACAGAAGAAAGACCAAGGCTTATACAGCCCTGATTTTGAGCATGACAACTGCGGTATCGGAGCTGTTGTGAACATCAAAGGGCAAAAGAGTCATGACACAGTCGCAAATGCGCTGAAAATTGTAGAAAATCTTGAACATAGAGCTGGCAAGGATGCCGAAGGGAAGACAGGAGACGGTGTAGGAATACTGTTACAGATTTCGCACAAGTTCTTTACAAATGTCTGTCATCCCCTCGGCATCTTTTTAGGTTCTGAGAGAGATTACGGTGTGGGAATGTTTTTCTTCCCGCAGGATGAACTGAAAAGAAATCAGGCAAAAAATATTTTTGAAGTCATTGTCGAAAAAGAAGGACTGAAATTCCTCGGATGGAGAGAAGTACCGATCCACAAAGACATCCTCGGTAAGAAAGCACTTGAATGCATGCCGTGCATCATGCAGGGATTTATCGAACGTCCGAAAAAGGTAAAACAGGGACTGGATTTTGACCGTCGCCTTTATGTGGTAAGACGAGTCTTTGAACAAAGCAGCGATGATACTTATGTGGCATCCCTGTCAAGCAGAACCATCGTGTACAAAGGAATGTTCCTGGTAAAACAGCTCAGGATGTTCTTTGAAGATCTGCAGAATCCGGATTATGAATCAGCAATCGCAGTGGTTCATTCCCGATTCAGTACGAACACCAACCCGAGCTGGGAAAGAGCACATCCGAACCGGTTTATCGTACATAACGGAGAGATCAATACCATCCGTGGTAACGCAGACAAGATGCGTGCCAGAGAGGAAAACATGGAATCCGAGCATCTGGAAGGAGAACTTTATAAAGTCCTTCCGGCAATCAACACCGCAGGTTCCGATTCTGCTATGCTGGATAACACACTGGAATTCATGGTCATGAGTGGCATGCCGCTTCCGCTGGCAGTCATGATCACCATCCCGGAACCATGGGCACAGAATGCAACGATGTCACAGAAGATCAAGGATTTCTATCAGTATTACGCAACGATGATGGAGCCATGGGACGGACCGGCATCCATCCTGTTTTCAGATGGAGATATTTTAGGAGCCGTACTTGACCGAAATGGTCTGAGACCTTCCAGGTATTACATCACGGATGATGATACATTGATCCTTTCTTCTGAAGTCGGAGTCCTGGATATCCCGCCGGAGAAGATTGTGGTCAAAGAAAGAATCCATCCTGGTAAGATGCTTCTTGTCGATACTGTACAGGGACGCGTCATCGATGACCAGGAACTGAAAGAAGAATATGCGGCAAGGCAGCCTTATGGTGAATGGCTGAACAGTCAGCTGGTAAATTTAAGTGACTTAAAGATTCCAAACCAGAAAGTACCGCAGTATTCGAAAGAAGAATGCCAGAGATTGCAGAAAGCATTTGGCTATTCTTATGAAGAAGTAAAGACTTCGATTTTGAATATGGCAATGAATGGAAGTGAAGGAATCGGAGCTATGGGTATCGATGCACCGCTTGCCGTTCTTTCTGAGCAACATCAGTCTCTGTTTGGATATTTCAAACAGTTATTTGCACAGGTAACGAACCCACCGATCGACGCGATCCGTGAAAAAATCGTGACTTCGACAACGGTATATGTCGGAGAAGAAGGAAACCTTCTGGAACAAAAGGAGGAAAACTGTCATGTACTGAAGATCAACGATCCGATCCTGACAGATACCGATCTCCTGAAGATCCGTAACATGAAAGTCGACGGTTTCCGTGTGGCAGAAATTTCTACTACCTATTATAAAAATTCCAGCCTGGAAAAAGCGATCGATTATCTGTTTATCCAGGTAGACCGTGCAATCCGTGAAGGCATGAATATCCTGATCTTGAGCGACAGAGGTGTGGATGAATATCACATTGCGATCCCGTCCCTGCTTGCAACCTCAGCGGTTCACCAGCATCTGGTAAGAACTAAGAGAAGAACAGAGGTTGCCATGATCCTTGAGACCGGAGAACCAAGAGAAGTACATCATTTTGCAACCCTTTTGGGATATGGTGCATCTGCGATCAACCCGTATCTTGCACATGAATCGATCAAACAGCTGATCGATACAGATATGCTTCAGAAAGATTATTATGCAGCAGTCAATGACTATAATGAAGCTGTTATAAGCGGAATCGTCAAGATTGCATCGAAGATGGGAATTTCCACGATCCAGTCTTATCAGGGATCCATGATCTTTGAAGCGATTGGATTAAAACAGGAATTCATTGAAAAATATTTCACCGGAACTGTCAGCCGTGTTGGTGGTATCGGATTGGAAGAAATCGCAAAAGATTATATGGCAAGACATTCCGAGGCCTTTGATCCGCTGGGACTTTCCGTAGATCTGACGCTGAACAGTGTGGGACAGCACAAGTCGAAGAGCGGTGGTGAAAAGCATCTGTACAACCCGAGAACGATCCATATGCTCCAGCAGTCCACAAGACGCGGCGATTATGAGATGTTCAAACAGTACACACAGATGGTTGATGAAGAGTCCAAAGGAATCACCCTTCGTGGACAGATGGATTTCAATTATCCGAAGAAAGGAATCCCACTTTCAGAAGTAGAGAGCGTGGACTCAATCGTGACCAGATTTAAGACCGGAGCAATGTCTTACGGATCGATTTCGCAGGAAGCCCACGAAACCCTTGCCCTTGCAATGAATGCACTGCACGGTAAGTCAAACTCCGGTGAAGGTGGAGAGGATATCGAGCGTCTTGGAACCGACAGAGGCTCTGCAATCAAACAGGTTGCCAGTGGACGTTTTGGCGTTACAAGCAGATATCTTGTCAGCGCAAAAGAGATCCAGATCAAGATGGCGCAGGGAGCAAAACCTGGAGAAGGTGGTCATCTGCCGGGTGGAAAGGTTTACCCTTGGGTAGCAAAAACCAGACATTCTACGCCGGGTGTGGGACTGATCTCACCGCCGCCACATCACGATATTTACTCGATCGAAGATCTGGCACAGTTGATCTATGACTGTAAAAATGCAAATAAGGATGCAAGAATTTCTGTCAAACTGGTTTCTGAAGCCGGTGTCGGAACGGTCGCAGCAGGTGTGGCAAAAGCAGGAGCCGGACTGGTACTGATCTCCGGTTATGACGGAGGTACAGGAGCTGCACCGAGAAGTTCTATCCATAATACCGGACTTCCATGGGAGCTTGGACTTTCCGAGACACACCAGACGCTGATCCAGAACGGACTGCGTGAAAGAGTCCGCATTGAAACAGACGGTAAGTTGATGAGCGGCCGTGACGTGGCAATCGCAGCACTTCTCGGAGCAGAGGAATTCGGATTTGCAACCGCACCGCTTGTAACTATGGGATGTGTTATGATGCGTGTATGTAACCTGGACACCTGCCCGGTCGGAATTGCAACCCAGAATCCGGAGCTGAGAAAGCGGTTTGCCGGAAAACCGGAATATGTGATCAACTTCATGCGTTTTATCGCAGAAGAATTAAGAGAATATATGGCAAAACTTGGTATTCGTACCGTGGATGAGCTGGTAGGAAGAACCGATCTTCTGAAAGTAAGAGATGTGCCGACATCCAAACGTGCCGCAACACTGGATCTTTCCGGAATTCTCAATAATCCGTATGCAAAAGAAAAGAAAGGCATGATCTTCAATCCGAAGAAAGTCTTTGATTTTGAGCTGAATAAAACACTGGATGAAAGAGTTCTGGTAAAAGAACTGCTTCCGTCACTGGAAAAGAAGCAGAAGAGAATCCTGGAGCTGGATGTCAAAAATACAGACCGTACATTTGGTACGATTTTCGGTTCTGAGCTTACAAAACGTTATCCGGACGGACTGGAAGAGGACAGCTACGTTCTGAAATGTAAGGGTGCAGGCGGACAGTCATTCGGAGCATTTATACCAAAAGGTCTGACACTGGAACTGACCGGTGACAGCAATGATTACTTTGGAAAAGGACTTTCCGGTGGTAAACTGATCGTCTATCCACCGACTGGTGTGAAATTCAAAGCTGATGAAAATATTATTATCGGTAACGTAGCGCTTTATGGTGCAACAAGCGGAAAAGCCTATATCAATGGTGTGGCAGGCGAACGTTTCTGTGTCCGTAACTCCGGAGCAACAGCAGTTGTAGAAGGGGTCGGTGATCATGGATGTGAATATATGACCGGTGGACGTGTTGCAATCCTTGGAAAAACAGGCAAGAACTTTGCCGCAGGTATGAGTGGCGGTGTTGCCTACGTTCTGGATATGGACAGTGATCTTTATACAAAAGTCAACAAACAGATGGTTAATATCGAAAAAGTAACATCCAAGTTCGATGTATCTGAATTAAAAGGCATGATCGAAGAACATGTAGCAGCAACCAATTCCGAGACGGGAAAAGAAATCCTGGATCATTTCAAAGAATACCTGCCGAAGTTCAAGAAGATCATTCCGCGTGATTACGAGAGAATGCTGACCCGCATCCTTCAGCTGGAGGAAAAAGGTCTCAGCAGCGAACAGGCAAAAACAGAAGCATTTTATGCAATCAAAGAAGGAAGATAGGAGGCGGAAAACGTGGGAAAAGCAACAGGATTTATGGATTATGACAGACGCGATGCCGAGTGCGAATCTCCAAAAGAGAGAATTAAGCATTTCCGGGAATTCCACACGCCTCTGTCAAAAGAAGAGCAGGAAATACAGGGCGCCAGATGTATGGCATGCGGCGTCCCGTTCTGTCAGGCAGGTCAGATGATCGCAGGGATGGCAAGCGGCTGTCCTCTGCACAATCTGGTGCCGGAGTGGAATGACCTGATTTATCACGGCAACTGGGAAGAAGCATATTACCGGCTGAAAAAGACAAACAATTTCCCGGAATTTACTTCCAGGGTATGCCCGGGGCTTTGCGAGGCGGCATGTACCTGTAACCTGCACGGAAGCCCGGTGACGACTAAAGCAAATGAATATGGGATTATTGAAAATGCTTACGAAAAGGGATATGCAAAAGCATGTCCGCCGAAAGCGCGTACCGGCAAAAAGATAGCGGTAATCGGTTCCGGACCTTCAGGTCTCGCAGTCGCAGATCAGTTAAATAAACGAGGACATCTGGTGACAGTATTTGAGCGGGAAGATAAGCCGGGTGGACTTCTCCGCTATGGAATCCCGAATATGAAGCTGGAAAAACAGTTCATCGACCGGAAACTTGCAGTAATGGAAGAAGAAGGCATCCGTTTTGAAACTGGCTGCAATATTGGAAAAGATAAGAAATCCGCAGAGCTTCTGAAAGAATTTGACCGGGTGGTGCTTTGCTGCGGTGCATCCCATCCGCGTGATATAAAAGCACCTGGAAGAGATGCAAAAGGAATCTACTTTGCAGTAGATTTTCTGAAATCAACTACGAAATGTCTCTGGAAAAATGAGATGCAGCTGAAAGAAGGCGAATATATTTCTGCAAAGGGCAAAAATGTAATTGTCATCGGTGGCGGCGATACGGGAAATGACTGTGTGGGAACGTCAATCCGTCATGGCGCAAAATCCGTTCTTCAGTTGGAAATGATGCCGAAGCTTCCGGATGAGAGAAGCGCTATGAATCCATGGCCGGAGTGGCCGAGAGTCTGCAAGACAGACTATGGTCAGCAGGAAGCAATTGCTCTTTGGGGACATGATCCGAGGGTTTATCAGACAACGGTAAAGGAATTTGTCAAAGATAAGAATGGAAATCTTTGCAAGGTGGTACTTGTGAAACTGGAAAGCAAGAAGGATGAAAAGACCGGACGTATGATGATGGCAGAGGTCGCAGGAAGTGAGTATACGGTAAATGCAGAACTGGTGCTGATCGCAGCGGGGTTCCTCGGAAGCGAGGATTATGTGACAAAGGCATTCGGTGTGGAAGTCAATGAGCGTACGAATGTGAAGACAGCACCGGGTGAGTATAAAACGAATGTGCCGAATATATTTACGGCAGGAGATATGCACAGAGGACAGTCGCTGGTTGTGTGGGCAATCCGGGAAGGAAGAGAAGCGGCACAGCAGATAGATCTGGATCTGATGGGGTATACGAATCTGTCGGTACAGTAGTGGTGTTTGGTTTATGAAGGGGGACGCCCGCCGCGAGGTGCAGGAAGTGGTTCCGGCGCTGTGGGTGGCGGAAAAGCAGATGTAAGAAAAGGAAAGAGACCGTTGATAACGGAATCGGGATTATTCGATGAGAAATCTTGATGATTTCTCACCTCAGAATCCCTTGAACTGTGTTTTGGGAAACACAGTTCATCCGCTATCCCCGGTCTCTTTCCTTTTCACATCTGCTAATCCCACCACCCAGTGGCTGTTTGACGGAAGATTTTTTGAGCAAGGTAGGGATTGTGTTTTATAAGATATAGATTTCTGAGGGGATTTAGATGTGTTTGATTTGTTTGTGATAAAGGGCGCTGGTATGTGGCTGGCGAAAAAAGAATTGGGATTAGAATAAAGAGGAATAAAAAAATAGCAGGGGATTCGGGCGGAAAGCGGGAATCCTCTGCTGAAAATGTGTGGGAGATTTATTTCTCAGGTACGATTTCTAACCAGTAGCCGTCCGGGTCTTCGATGAAATAGATGCCCATGGACTCATTTTCGAAACAGACACAGTTCATTTCTTTATGGTGTGCCAGGGCGGCATCCATGTCGTCTACGGTAAAGGCGAGGTGGATTTCATTGTCGCCGAGGTCGTATGGGCGGTCCATATCGCGAAGCCAGGTGAGCTCGAGCTGATGAGCGGAGCTTCCATCACCGAGGTAGACGAGCTTAAAGCTTCCGTCGGCAGCATCTTTTTCGCGGACTACGGTGAGTCCGAGTGCATCTTTGTAGAATTGAATTGATTTTTCAAGGTCACGTACATTTAAGTTATTGTGGTTGAATTTGAAATTCATAGTGGAATCCTTCTTTCTTACTTAATATTATAAAGTGGTTGAATTATGAAGCTAGTTTAGCATAAGAAATAAGTGCTGCGCAAGCAATTCTCAATTCTTCTGCGATTAAGTGTTTAAAAGCAGTTACCATAATCCCAGCGACAGCGCAGCGTCTCACGTTCCCTGACCTCACCCTCCCCTGTTTCCACTTTCACCTTCCAAAAAGAAACTTTTATGGGACGTAATGTTACAAAAATGTTAAATTGTATTGCAAAAATTAGGAAAATGGTATATAATCGAGCACAGGGTTAGGAAAATAATTAGTAAAAAAACATAGGATGGGTGATTATGAGAAAATTTAAACATGTATTTGTGGCATCTATTCTTGCAAGTTCAATGGTAGTTACACCAGTATTTGCAGATGATGTCAGCAATCTGCAGAATAGTAAAAATGCAGCACAGAGCGAAGTGAATTCTCTTCAGTCAGAATTGCAGACACTAATTGAAAAAATGAGTAAGCTGGAAGATGAACTGGTGTCAACAGGTCAGCAGATCACGCAGGCACAGGATGATCTTACGGTTGCCGAAGAAAAAGAACATCAGCAGTACGAAGATATGAAGAAGCGTATCAAGTATATGTATGAAGAAGGCAACTCGACTGCGATTGAGACTCTGATCAGTGCTGAGAATTTCTCGGATTTGCTTAACAAAGCAGAGTATGTTCAGAATGTACATAGTTATGACAGAAAGCAGCTTCAGGAATACATTGATACCAAACAGCAGATTGCAGATCTGAAAGCACAGCTTGAAGAAGATCAGGCGAATCTGGAATCTATGCAGTCTGATTATGAAGCAGAGCAGACGACGCTGAGTAATACGCTGGAATCTAAGAAAGAAGAAGTCGCAGATCTGGATGAACAGCTTCAGGCAGCTGTAGCAGCAGCTGAAGCAAAGAGACAGGCAGAAGAAGCTGCAAAGGCAGCAAAAGCAGCTGAGTCAACAAAGTCAAATTCGACCGTTGCATCGACAAGCAACAGCGGTTCACAGACTGCAAATAATACAACAAATAACGATAGTAATAACAACACAACCGTTACACCTAGTACACCGAGTACCCCAAGTACCCCAAGTACCCCGGCAGTGACTCCGGATACAAGTAATAATAACAGCAGTAGTGATAACGGTGGAAGTACATATGGCAACGGAAGTGCTATTTTAAGTGCAGCAGCAGCATACCTTGGAGTTCCTTATGTATGGGGCGGTACTTCAGGAAGTGGTGTTGACTGTTCAGGTCTTGTATACCTGGCACATCAGGCATGTGGTATTCCAATTACACGTAACTCATACAGTCAGGGAAGTGGCGGACAGGCAGTGTCAGACCCACAGCCGGGTGATGTTGTATGTTACGGAGGACATGTGGGAATCTACGCAGGTGGCGGACAGATGATTCATGCACCGCAGCCGGGCGAGGTCGTATGTTATACAAGTGTTAATTATGCATACCACTGGTATAGAAGATACTGGTAAGAGAAGTAACGAAGTGCGTAACGGAAAATTCTGTTACGCACTTTTTTTCGTGCCCCTTTTTCAGCTCGATATTTCTTCCATGTTTTCTTGAATACATTGCGAAAATATGTTATGTTAATTTCGAGATAATTTGCAAAAAATACTATGCTTTTTTGTAATGATAAATGTCTCTCCGTAAAAGAGAAAAAGGGAGAATGATATGGGACAGATAACAGAACTAATATCTATGCTGGGATCACACATGGAAATTGTTGTGATCGGATGCGCGGAGATTGCGGCTGCAGTGGCACTGATAAGTACGGGGATAGCCAGAAAATTCAGAAAAGAGAAAAAACCGGATACCAGATCCGCAGAACAGCTTTTTCTGTATGAGATCGGAAGAAGCCAGGATGAAGGCTATATGGTTGTGCGACACAAAGATATGATGCCGGTTTATGGAACCGGAGATCTGGAAGGACTTCTTGGTGTCAGTCTTTTACAGGTGCAGGATGATATTACATCCATTCGCAGTAAAATGAAAAATGATGCAGCAGTAAAACGGTTCTGGAAAAGCTATCGTAGCTGGGACAGAGAGAAACCACTGTATGCAGAGATCCAGATGAAGGATGGACAGTGGATCCGTGTAGCTGTATATGGTTGCAAGGATGGCAGGCATGATCTGATCAGTTTCGTCCGTACAACAGGAATGCATAAGCAGATAGAAGCATATGAAAAAGAACTGGAGCAGGCAGAAGAAGCAAGCCAGTCAAAAACCAGCTTTTTGTACCAGATGTCGCATGAGATCCGTACTCCGATGAACGGAATTATGGGTATGCTGACCCTGGCACAGGAAAAACTGGATGCCAGCCACCCGGCAGCCCAATATCTGACCAGAGTAGAAGAACTGTCCGGTCATCTGTTATCCCTGATCAATGATATCCTGGATATGTCCCGTATCGAAGCCGGTAAGGTAGAACTGGAAGAAAAAGCATTCAGCCTCAGAAGTCTGGGGAATAAACTGTATGATATGTTTGCAAAGAACCTGGAGAGCAGGGGAATCAATTACGAAGTAAATTTTGAAGATATGACAATAGATTATGTGATTGGAGATGAGTTGCGTATCAGCCAGATCATCATCAACTTTCTGTCGAATGCAGTAAAATTTACACAGGAAGGAGAGATCATCGTAACCTTCCGGCAGATGTTTCTTCAGGATGGAAATGCAGATCTGATGATCCGGGTACATGATACCGGAATCGGAATGGATCCGGAATTTATCAACCGTATTTTCAGACCGTTCGAACAGGAAGGTGCAGATACCACCAGAAAATATGGCGGAACTGGTCTTGGAATGGCGATCACGGATCAGCTTGTCAAGTTGATGAATGGAGAGATCGTGGTAAAAAGTATACCAGGAGAGGGATCGGATTTTTCTGTGTTTTTACACCTTCCGGTTGCAGAAGGAACGGTACCGGCAGAGCAGATTGAAAAAGAAAATACCGCCGAAGAGGCAGAATCGGAAGAAATTGAAGTGTTCCGCGGCAGACGGATCCTTGTGGCAGAGGATAATGAGATCAATGCAATGGTTGCCCGGGAAATTCTGGGACAGATGGGAGCCGGAATCGATGTGGCAGAGAACGGACAGAGGGCTGTTGAAATGTTTGACGAGAAGCCGGAAAATTATTACGATTTCATTTTGATGGATGTACAGATGCCGGTGATGAACGGACGAGACGCCGCAAAGGCGATCCGAAGGCTGCCGAGAAAAGATGCAGGAGAAATCCTGATTTTTGCACTTTCCGCAGATGCTTTTGTTGAGGATGAGAGAAAGTCTCTTGAAAGCGGAATGAACGGACATTATGCGAAACCGGTAGATTTTGAAGCACTTCAGAAGAATGTAGGGGCGATTCTCAGAGAGAAAGAGCGGTGCAGCAGATGAGAAAGAGAAGAATAGGAAAAAAAAGACTGATAGTAACCGCAATTCCTGTGCTGACAGCCGGGGCGGTAGCATCGGTAGCTGCTTATCAGGCGGGAGTTGGCTTTAAGCCCAAAGCGTCTGACAGGAACCTGCAGGTCAATCAGGTCGTTTTTTCCGATAATAAAGATACCACGGGAAAGGATCAGCAGAAGAATAATGATGAGAGTGAACTGTGGCAGAAGGATAAAGATTCGCAAAATGAGCAGAGCCCTCAGCTGAATGAGAATGCAGATTATCTGTTTGAAAATACGCAGATGGCGGAGAATACTGAAAGTACGGTGGGGGTTATCAGCGATGACAGGAACCGGGCACAGCTGAACGACAACGTACTGCCGGATAAGGTCTACGATGTATCAGGTAATGGTGAAAAAGGTGATACAGTGATCGGAACAGGCGGTCAGAACACCGGAACAAATGGAAATACATCGGGAAACAACGGTGGAAACGGCACATCTGATGCCCTGCTTCCGAATCCGGGAGATCAGCCAACACCAGATACGGGCAATACAACCAGACCATCTGATACAGCAAAAGATCCGAAAAATGGAAAGTATACCCCTGGAAGCGCCTGGGGAGAAAAGGACTGGAACAAGCCTTATACAGAAGATATGACTCCGAATAAAGATACAAAAGAAGACGGAGATAATGACAGTGTAATTATTGAGCAGCCGTATGGATATACAGACGAAATGCTGTATGAAGGACAGTTGGTTGATCAGAAAACGATTTTCAATGCGCTGATGACCTATGTACAGGGAAGCGATAAAAAATTCTATCTGTGGGGAGCAGATGCACTGAACCGCTATGTGCGGATCGATGCTGTGTCTTTTGACGGCGGTATAAGCTGGCAGAGTGGATTTCCTGTCGCGATACCAAAGGGACTGGAAACGGGACAGATGAAGATCAGGGCGTCTTATCGTCTGTCTGTGTCCGGCGAAAAATGGGTTGAGCGTATTGTGGATTATGTGCCGGCAAATAACCGCCTGTTTGTATTGAAGGAGCAGATCAAG
This sequence comes from Allocoprococcus similis, assembly GCF_054660775.1. Classification (NCBI taxonomy): domain Bacteria; kingdom Bacillati; phylum Bacillota; class Clostridia; order Lachnospirales; family Lachnospiraceae; genus Allocoprococcus; species Allocoprococcus similis. The sequence continues at coordinate 15,090 of NZ_BAAHSG010000040.1, read as the reverse complement.
AAAGAAAATGCAACGATTGATACAAGTAAGCTTCTGAATATGGATGGACAGTTTCAGGAGGAGGGAACGATCATCAATCTGTTTGGATATATTGATGATCTTTTCCGCGGGCAGAATGCACTGACAGAGCTTTCACCCGGATGGACGGAGGACGGAAAACTGGTTCCATGGTATTATAAAGTAACCGCCGGCAGGCATATTCTGGAACCGGCAGATATGGTCCCGCTTTCCGGTGATTATATAGTGAAGATCGAGTATGTATGGATGTCGGATGATTATCAGGTTGGCAACCAGTATTCAAATCTGTCTTATTTACAGACACTGAAAAATTATAAGGGCGGAGGATCCTACAAGACACTGGATGTACCGGAATATATTCAGGCAATCCGGATTGACGAGGATACTTCTCTGAAAGTAGACAAACTCAGCATTCCATCGACTGTTCTTTATATTGAAATGACAAATAGTGGGCTTGAGGTTGAGGATGGTTATGAAGTCAGCAAAGATAATCTGTTTTACAGTGCTTCGGATGACGGAGTCCTGATGAATAAAGCAAAAACAGAGATGATCGGAATCCCGAGTAAGGTTAAGCAGATTGAGATTCCGGATACGGTTAAAAAAGTAGTGCTTCCAAAAGTAAACAGGCTTAAGACTATTCGGATCGATGCGTCCACAATAGAAGATTTCCCGGAGATTGATTATGCAAATCTTAAAAACTGCAAAGTAATCGTGAAGGAAGATCTGTTGAATGAGTTTTTGCAGAAGGAAAGCAAATATTTTAATGGGACTACCGGGAACAGTATCGCATCGGAACAGGATGAGGACACAACGTATACCCTGGAAAATGATATGATCGTAGATAATAACGGATGGGTCCGGAGAGTGACACAGTCCGGAACCAGTATCAAACTGGCGAAAAAAATCAGAGGAATACAGGAAGGTGCATTTAAAAATGCAGGTAAAGCAAGTATACTAATCATGCCGGAGAATGGAAATGTAGTGAAACTGGAAAAAGGTTGCTTTACCGGAAGCAGTCTGGAAAGAATCCTGTGTTATACCAAGAAGCAGCATGAAAAGATGCAGGCCGAGATTGGAAAGCTTGAGGAAGCAGACCATATTAGTGTAGAACTTCTTGAAACTTCAAAAGAAGGATACGCCTATTGCAGCACAAAGATCAATAGAACGAAAAGGAATACACTGATTTCGGCGCCGGAAGGGATCACGTATTATGATGGAACCGTGACATCTGAAAGCGGAGAACCGATAGCTATCCATGAAATCGGTGCTCAGGCATTTGCAGATTGTGACGATTTGAAGTGGGTGGAACTTCCAAAAGAAACGGATACGATCGGCTACCGGGCATTTGCAAACTGCAGTTCTATGGAAGGTCTGCTGATCGATCAGCAGGATACGGTTACGATTGGCAATCAGGCACTGGATGGATGTACAGCTCTTCGATTTGCGGCATCCAATGCGATGCATGGGATGATGGAGGATGGATATGCAGTTCTGTATTCTGAAGAACACGGTGCAGGAAGTGACAGATTTTCTTCTTTCTACATACCGACTAACTCGGATGGTTATGAAGGCTACTGCCAGAATTTTACAGTAGAATCCAATGTAACCGGATATGCAATGACAGAAATCGGTGGAACGATGATGCTGTACGGAACGAATGCCGAACAGGGATTGTGGCTCGGAATAAGGTCAGGAAAAACGGTGGATGAGAAAGTGGCCCTTCCACTGACAACTGTGGAGATTTTCCAGTATGCGATGGCGAATACGACGTCGGAGACAGGAAAATATACCGTTAACTGGGAAGAGCTGACAAAATGTTTTGCACTGGATGATGGCGCATTTTATCGTTCAGATCTTGCGGGAGATCTGAAGCTTTATGGAGACAATCTGTTCTATCTGCTTACTGAAGCACTGGCATACTGCCCGAATATTACCAGTGTACGGATAGCTGCGGATCAGACTTATCTGGGGCAGTTCATATTTGAAGAAGACAGTGCACTGAAAACCGTCGAGTTTAACTGGACAACAACGATGGCAGCAGGTACATTTACCGGATGTGACAGCCTGGAAAGAATCGTTTTTAACAGTTATACACCAATCGCATTATGCATTTTTGGAAACAGCGATTTTCAGTTTAACTATAGCTGGACGGAAGAAGAAGAGACGGAAAAGCTGTCTGTCCAGATTCCGGAGACTGCCGCCGTGAACTATATCAAGAAATGGAGATATTTGTTTGCCGGTTATTATGACTTTGACGGTCAGAGTGCGTACCAGTGTCTTTGGAGTGATCTGGAAAGTGCGTTGACCGACTGGGATACCGGCAGGGTACCTGACGAGGAAGAGGTTGACGAATTTGTTGAGGCGGTTGTCCTGAAACATGAAAACCGGATACGAAAAATGATGGGAATGGCAGAAGCAGTGGATCCAACAGAATTTTACCCGTATCGTGTGGATAAAAATGGAAATATTACACTGATCGGTGCATCCAGTGATATCGATTATGCACTTCTCTGGGGAGATGAGATAGGACTTCCAAGTGGATGGACACTGGATTATATCGGAGAAGGAGCATTTAAAAGATGTAAAAATCTGCGAAATGTCTGGATTGATGCGTCATTAATTGGAATTTATGAAAATGCTTTTGAAGGTGTTGAAAGTGACAGCCTTTCAATTATCTTCTGGGGCAGTACACCACCAAAGCTTCTCGGACTGACAGAGGGAACGCCGTTTGATTTTGGCGTGGATTATGATAAGATCAGTCTGGTTATGCTTGATGAAGAAAGCAAGTCAGAGTATCTGGAAGCCTGGAAATATCCGATGGCAGGATATGAAGATGAAATCCATATGAAGGCTGCTGTTTATAAGGAACTTTCGGCAGACGGAACGGAACCGTCTGATGAAGAAGTAGAAAAAGAGATCAACAAAAGGCTGAAGCCTGTGGAAAAACAGCTTCGCAAAATGCTTCATCTGCCGGAAGCGGAAGAGCAGGAAGATGAAGAAAAGACTGATCAGAAGGAACCGGAAGTGGCAGCAGATCCAGCGTCAGATGCTGTAGAATCGGATATTTCCGTAACTGGTAAGACAGAAGAAAATATTTCCGGAGAAGACAATGCAGATTCGGAGAAAAAAGAAGATGCATCAGCAGACCGGAACAACGGGGACGGATCTGCAAATGAAGAAATAGAGCCGGATCAGGAGCAGGAAGAAGAACCTGCAGATAAGGAAGAGATGAAGGCAGAGGAAAATGAGGAGGATACAGAAGAAAAATGATCGTTGAACAGTCAAAAGAGATTATTGCTGAAGTAAATAAAGCATTTATCGGAAAGAATGACATTGTAGAAAAAGTACTTATGACCATCTATGCCGGTGGTCATGTACTGCTTGAGGACTGCCCGGGAGTGGGGAAGACAACGCTTGCACTGGCGTTCTCGAAAGTGATTGGACTTAGCAATAAACGTATCCAGTTTACAACCGATACACTGCCGTCAGACATTACCGGTTTTAATATGTTTAACAGAGAGACCAATCAGTTCGAATACCGGGAGGGTGCGGCAAACTGCCAGCTGCTTCTGGCGGATGAAATCAACCGTACCTCACCGAAGACACAGTCAGCGCTTCTGGAAGTCATGGAAGAACATACGATCAGTATTGACGGACAGACCTTCGCACTACCGGAACCTTTCATCTGTATTGCGACGCAGAACCCGCTTGGTTTTGCAGGAACCCAGCCACTGCCGGAATCACAGCTGGACCGTTTTATGGTCTGCCTGTCCATTGGTTATCCGAGCCTGGAAAATCAGATGAAGATCATCAATGCACAGAGATACCACAACCCGCTTCAGGATGTGAAGACGGTGGCAAGTGCACAGAATGTACTGGAAGTTCAGAATTACCTGACATCGATCAAAGTAAAGGATACCGTGCTTGCCTATGCGATCAGGCTGTGCGAAGAGACCAGAGAGCACCCACTTGTAGAACTTGGGATTTCTCCACGAGGTGTGGCTGCACTCATAAAAATGGCACGTGCAAATGCAGTACTCAGGGAACGGAATTATGTGATTCCGGAAGATGTTCAGAATGTGTTCTGTGATGTCTGTGCCCATCGTCTTGTACTTAGACCACAGGCGCAGGTAGAAGGTGTCAGCGCACGGAAGCTTCTGCAGGATATTATGGCTGTGATCAAGCCGCCGACAAGGACAGAGAGGTAGAAACATGTGGAAAAATCGGTTGGGATACATCCTTTTTTTCGCAGCAGTAATGATCATGCTGGTGATTTCCGGAAAGCCGTATCTGCTTGGAGTATTGATTGTTCTGTTTCTGCTTGCAGTGGCAATGGGCGTTTTTACAAGACATGATGTGACGAATTTAAAGATTTCCGCAAGTGCACCATCCGGAGCACAGGAAGGAAAAGAAAACTTTTTCACTATAGATGTCTTCGCGGCGAAGAAGATACGGACGGCAGGATATCTGATGATAACTGTTTGTGAAAAGAATGAAATGTTCGGCAGGACCTGGGAGAGAAAGCTTCTGTTGCGGTTAAAAGGAGAAAAGAATCATTACAAAATACCACTTGCATGCAGACTGTGCGGTGAAATCCGGCTTACCTGTAAAGAGATCTGGGTACGTGATCTGCTGAAGCTTTTTCAGGTCAGGGCGAATCTGTTTGGAGAAATCCGGACGGTCATTTATCCGAGAAAAGTAAATTTGCAGGTAGAGCTTTCGCAGGCTACGATCGGAGCACCGAAAAGTGAAGGGATGATGCAGAACCGGAAAGGAAATGATCTGAGCGAGATCTATGATATCAGGGAATATGTGCCTGGAGATGATATCCGTTCTATTCACTGGAAGCTTTCAAGCAAGACAGAGAATCTGATCCTGCGGGAGGCGAGTGATCCTTCCCATTACAATGTTGTTTTGCTGCCGGATTTCGGGCAGGATTTTATGAAAGAAGAACAGTCGGAAAATGTAATAAATGCGGCAGTTGCAGTAGGGGCATCAATCGGGCAAAGACTGATCGAAAAAAGAGTAGCTTTTTGCATGGCACTTCCATCGGTGAGTGGACTTCAGATCTGTGAAATCAAAGACCGCCGGGAATTACAGAGAATCCTTGCCCTGTGGCTTGCGTGTCCGGTTGCGCCGAAAAGCGGTGACGGGCTGCAGTGTTTTATGATGGAACGACTGGAACAGTATTTTACAAGACTTCTGATCCTGACTGCAGGAGAGTACCAGCAGAATTTAAGTGGTCTGAATGAACGGATCGGAATTACGGTCCTTCACATATCAGCAGCGGCCGGGTACGTAAATGCAGAGAGTGGAAATGGATGCGAGATCATAGAAATACCGGCAGGAATTGATAATCAGGAAACTTACCGGATACGATGTTAAGGATGTACAGAAGATGAAAGAGAAAATGAAAGAGATTCCCGTTCAGAGAGTAGAATCGGATGAGGGAAAAACTTTATATAAGATTGCAGGATGGACAGCTTTTCTTGCCTGTATATTGTTGCTCGGCGGAGTATCTGTTCTTCAGAAAAGCTGGGGAGATCTGGCACCGTCTGTCTGGATGACAGGAGGAATGGCAGTTGTCGGAATACTGATCTGCATTCTGGGAAAATGGCTTCAGAGACGATACGCATTTGCATGGATAGCCGACCAGCTTCCGTGGCTGATACTGCTGATCTGGGGAACGCCGGTCCGGTGCCTGAACGGCGCAAAGGAATGGCTCGATCTTATGAGCACCAGATGGAATTTTGCACATAATGGTGGGACTGCGGTTTTTGTAGCAAGTGCCACAAAAAAAGAGATTCTGGTTGTCTCGCTTTTGGCGGCACTTCTTCTTGGACAGGCTGTATTTAAGCTGACAGAAAGCCATTCGCATCTGGCGGGAATCTTCTTCTGTACCTTGCTGATCGCGGTTGAAGTGGCCGGTGATACTTTTGATCCGATAACCAGCAGTTTTCTGATCATTGCGCTTCTTGGTATGAACATGTCTGATGCGGGAACAATGGTAACACGGACGTGTCTGCGGTGGATCATTGGAATAGGGGCACTTTTGTTTGCAGGGGCAGTATTTATCCCAAATGGTGAGGTGGAATCCATCCGTCAGCTGCGTGAAAACACAAAGCAGGCGGTTCATGAGATCCGTTATGGAAAGGACAGCCTTCCTAAGGGAGATCTGGGAAAAGCTGCAAAACTAAAAGAAAGCGAAGCCGTCATGCTGGAGGTACAGTCGGAGCAGGAAAAATCCATGTATCTGCGTGGATTTGTCGGAAGTGTCTATGAAGGTGGAGTCTGGAAAGAGACAGAAGATTCTGCATATGGCGGAGAAAATGCAGGAATGCTGAGGTGGCTGAAACAGAAGCATTTCGATCCGCAGACACAGGTGGCAACGTATTATGAGCTCGGAGAGGACGAAAATGCTCCGGAAAGTAACCGCGTCCGGTACAAGATTGAGGATGCATCCAGATATTATGTATATCTTCCGTCCAGCATAAAGGAAGTAACCGATGGAAGACTAAAAGAGAAAAAGGATATCAGATATGTAAGCCGTGGCTTTATCGCCGGAAAAGGATATGAGATCGAGGAAGTCTCGGGTTCCAGGCCATCTGAGCTTATGGTAGCAGACGGCTGGGTGTCTGATCCGCAGACGGATGCACAGAAAGAATACTGTGAGGCAGAATCCGTATACCGGCAGTTTGTATATGACAATTATACAAAGGCAGAAGCTGATCTGGCAGATTTGATAGACGAAGTATTCTGGAAAGATTATGAAACAGAAAATGACGGGATTTACAGTGCACTTTCACATATCAGGGAGATTCTGAAGGAAAAGGTACAGTACACAGATGCGCCTGCGGCAGTTCCGGAAGGAGCAGATCCGGTCCGGTATTTTCTGAACGGCTCTCATCAGGGAAATGCAATGCTCTATGCCACGACAGCAGTAGAAGCACTTCGTCTGCATGGAATTCCGGCAAGATATGTAGAAGGCTATTATCTGTCGGGAAATACGGTTGCGGACAGTCAGGATGCACCTGCTTTGCTTAGCGGTAAAGACGCACATGCCTGGGCAGAGGTGTATTTTGACGGAATCGGCTGGCTCCCGGTAGATGTGACGCCGGGATACTATTATGAGGCGGTGGCGTTACAGCAGATGGTAGGAACGCCGGATATGGTACGGAAAACTGCATCTGTGAATAATAATTCTTTTGAAGCGAATCAGCTGACCGGTGAAAACGGCACGGCTTCTGAGAAACAGGAAAATTTTCGGGTTGCGAAAAAAACCATGCGGATCCTGCTTGGAATTGTGGCTGTTTTCCTGATGCTCCTGGTTATTATTTTTGCGCTGGCAGAAGCGGTGCGCGTATTGGCCGCCTGGCTGATGAAGAAGGAATATGACCGGACAGCCGGAGAAGAACAGGTGCGGAGGGCAGAGCTGATCATCCGCGGATATCTCGGACTCTGGGGAATAGAAGCGCATCTTGGATGGAATACAGAAGAAACAGACAGAAAGATTGCTGAAAAGACAGGAACACTCCGGAGGGGTGAGTACTGTCGGGTGTGCGAGCTCCTTGAAAAAACGATCTATGGAGAGGAAGAACTGGAAGAATATGAGAAACGTACACTGAACCGGTTCATAAAAAAACTAACTGTTCCGGGCGAAAAATGTAATCTGAAGACGCGGATGAATCTGCGCTATGCATGTTTCAAATTTCTAGGTATGTAAAAAGAATCACTTATCAGAAAAATAAAAACAACAGGAGGAACCTAAAGATGGAAGTAATACGCGCAAAAAGTGCCGGATTCTGCTTTGGCGTAAAACGCGCTGTCGATACAGTATATGAGCAGGTCAAAAAACAGATGGGAAAACAGATCTATACTTATGGTCCGATCATCCATAATGAAGAGGTTGTAAAGGACATGGAAGCACATGGCGTAAAAGTCCTGCGCAGTGAGGAAGAACTGAAAGGTCTGGAAGAAGGGCTGGTGATCATCCGCTCTCATGGTGTTCCAAAGAGAATCTGTGACCTGATGGATGAAAAAGGCATCGAATATGTAGATGCAACCTGTCCGTTTGTGAAAAGGATCCATAAAATTGTTGCCGAAGAAAGTAAAAAAGGCAGCCGGATCATCATCATTGGTAATCCGGATCACCCTGAGGTTGAAGGAATCCGGGGCTGGGCAGAAGGAAATGTAACCGTTATAAAAAATGCAGAAGAAGCTGAAAAATTTGAAAATACTACATCCGAAAGAATTTGTATTGTGTCTCAGACGACATTTAATTACAATAAATTCAAAGATTTAGTTGAAATTATTTCGGAAAAGGGTTATGATATAAGTGTTTTAAATACGATTTGTAATGCGACCAGAGAGCGTCAGACAGAAGCAAGGAGCATTGCAAAAGAGGTGGATGCTATGATTGTAATCGGAGACAAACATAGTTCCAACACCCAGAAACTGTATGAAATATGCAGCAGGGAATGTCACAATACGTACTATATACAGACACTTGACGATTTTGATATGAATCAATTAAGGTCCGTGGAAACAGTAGGTATTACAGCAGGGGCATCCACGCCCAACAATATAATTGAGGAGGTTCAAAATAATGTCAGAATTAACTTTTGAACAAATGTTAGACGAGTCATTTAAAACAATTCATAATGGAGAGGTCGTAGATGGTACTGTAATTGATGTTAAGCCAGACGAAATTATCTTAAATATAGGATACAAAGCAGACGGTATCATCACCAGAAGTGAGTATACCAATGATAACAGTGTAGATCTTACAACTGTTGTTTCTGTTGGCGATCCAATGACTGTTAAAGTACTGAAAGTCAATGATGGAGAAGGACAGGTTCTTCTTACATATAAGAGACTTGTTGCAGAAAAAGGTAATGAAAGATTAAAAGAAGCATTTGAGAACAAAGAAGTCCTGAAAGCACCGGTTACTCAGATCCTTGGCGGTGGATTAAGCGTTGTTGTAGATGAAGCAAGAGTATTCATCCCGGCAAGTCTTGTATCAGATACTTACGAAAAAGACCTTTCTAAGTACAAAGATCAGGAGATCGAATTTGTTATCAGCGAATTCAATCCAAGAAGAAACCGTATCATCGGTGACAGAAGACAGCTTCTTGTTGCTGAAAGAGCAGAAAAGCAGAAAGAACTCTTCGCTAAACTTAAAGTCGGTGATGTGATCGAAGGAACAGTTAAGAACGTAACAGATTTCGGCGCATTTATCGATCTCGGCGGAGTAGACGGACTTCTTCATATCTCTGAGATGTCATGGGGAAGAGTTGACAATCCGAAGAAAGTATTCACAGTTGGTGAAACTCTCAAAGTCCTTGTTAAGGATATCCATGATACAAAAGTTGCACTCAGCTTAAAATTCCCGGAGTCAAATCCATGGGCTAACGCAACTGAGAAGTATGCTGTAGGCACAGTTGTAACAGGAAAAGTTGCAAGAATGACAGACTTTGGTGCATTCGTAGAACTTGCTCCTGGAGTAGATGCACTTCTTCATGTATCACAGATCTCAAGAGCACATGTTGAAAAACCTTCAGACGTACTTTCTGTAGGTCAGGAGATCACAGCTAAGATCGTAGATCTTAACGAAGCTGACAAGAAGATCAGCCTTAGCATGAAAGCACTTGAAAATGCAGAAGCTCAGGAAGAAACTGAAGAATAATTAAACAAGATATACAAGGATAGAGGCTGATTGAAGTCTCTATCTTTTGTTTGAAAAAACTGATAGACATAACTAACTACAGCTAAAAAAGTTTTCGGATCCATAAGTGATCTCGATAAGTAAGATGAAAAATTTTACCGAATAGTCAGAAAATTCACAAAGAGAGGTCGTAGTAGCCTCTCTTTTTTTCGTAAAGAGACTATTGTGTTAAAAAAACGACAAGATGTACTGGAAAATATACAATAAAATGACGAAAGTTACTGGAATTGTAGGATTTATTTTAGTATATTTATAAGAGAGAAAACAGGAAGGAAGGATATCAAAATGGGACTTTTGACATTTAAAGGCGGAGTTCATCCAAACGACGGAAAAAGTCTTGCAAAAGACAAAGCAATCGTAGAGCTTCTGCCACAGGGTGATCTTGTATACCCGTTATCCCAGCATATCGGAGCACCAGCTAAGCCAGTAGTAGCAAAAGGTGACCATGTGCTTAAAGGGCAGAAAATTGCCGAAGCGGGGGGCTTCGTGTCTGCACCGATCTATGCATCCGTATCAGGTACTGTAAAAGCAATTGAACCACGTGTGAATCCGACAGGCTCTAAAGTGAACAGTATTATCATTGCAAATGACGGTCAGTATGAAGAAGTAGAATATCCACAGCCAAAACCTCTTTCTGAACTGACAAAAGAAGAGATTCTGAATATCATTGGAGAGGCTGGTATAGTAGGTATGGGTGGAGCAGGTTTTCCTACCAGAGTGAAGCTTTCACCAAAAGAGCCAGACAAAATTGATTATATCATTGCAAACTGTGCAGAGTGTGAACCATACATTACTGCCGATTACAGAAGAATGCTGGAGAATCCGGAGCTTCTGGTAGAAGGTATGCGTGTGATCCTGAAGCTTTTTGATAATGCGAAAGGTTTATTTGCGATTGAAGACAACAAACCGGACTGTATTGCAAAATTAAAAGAGCTGACCAAGGACGAGCCTCGTATGGAGGTCAGAGAGATGATGACTAAGTACCCGCAGGGGGCAGAACGTCAGCTGATTTTTGCAAATACGGGACGTGCGATCAATTCTACGATGCTTCCGGCAGACGCAGGATGCGTAGTAGATAACGTAGAGACGATCATCAGCGTTTACAATGCAGTTGTAAAAGGCATTCCGTCTATGGAACGAGTTGTTACCGTAACAGGAGATGGCGTTGTAAATCCAGGGAACTACAAAGTACTTTTCGGAACCAACCAGAATGAACTGATCGAAGCAGCCGGCGGACTCAAAGAAGGCTGTGAAAAAGTGATTTCCGGTGGACCGATGATGGGATTTGCGATGTACACAACAGATACACCGGTCACCAAGACATCTTCATCTATTCTGTGTATGTCAAAGGATGAAGTATCAGCCTGTGAACCGACAGCATGTATCAACTGCGGACGGTGTGTTGACGCCTGTCCAAGCCGCATTATTCCGTCAAGACTGGCTGATTTTGCAGAGCGCCACGATGAAGAAGCGTTCCTTAAGTTCAATGGTCTTGAATGTGTAGAATGCGGATCCTGCAGTTATGTATGCCCGGCTAAGAGACAGCTGAAGCAGGCAATCGGATCTATGAGAAAAACCGCACTTGCCAACAAAAAGAAAAAATAGAATAGAGAGGAAGAGGTGAACAAAAGTGAGTGAACAGTTAAAAGTATCATCTTCACCACATATTCGTTCTAAAGAGACAACCGGCAATATCATGCTGTGGGTTATCATCGCTCTGTTACCGGCAACTTTCTTTGGAATTTACAACTTCCGTGACACACATGCATGGCTGCTTGTTATTGTGACAACAGCTGCAGCAGTTCTTACGGAGTACATTTACGAAAAACTGATGCATAAAAAGATTACGATCAAGGATTACAGTGCTGCAGTTACAGGACTTCTGCTTGCACTCAACCTTCCGCCGACAGCCCCAATCTGGATGGGAATCATCGGAAGTGTATTTGCAATCCTGGTTGTAAAGCAGCTCTTCGGTGGACTGGGACAGAATTTCATGAACCCGGCGCTCGGAGCAAGATGTTTCCTTCTTATTTCCTTTACAGGAAGAATGACAAGCTTCGTATATGACGGCGTATCCGGTGCAACTCCACTTGCAACGATCCGTGCCAATATCGAAGCAGGAAACGCAGCACTTGACGGTGTGAACAGCATGGACATGCTGATCGGAAATATTGCCGGAACTATTGGTGAGACATCCGTTATCGCAATCGTGATCGGTGCGATCATCCTGATCCTCAAAGGAATCATTGATCTTCGTATCCCTGGTACATATATTGTGACATTTGCACTTTTCATCGGAATCTTCGGTGGATTCGTAGACGGAGTCGGATTCTTCAATGTTCAGTACATGACAGCAGAGCTCTGTGGTGGTGGTCTGATGCTTGGAGCATGGTTTATGGCAACCGATTATGTAACTTCCCCGATCACGAAAAAGGGACAGATCGTATACGGTATCCTTCTTGGATGTCTGACAGGTCTTTTCCGTCTGTTCGGTGGTTCAGCAGAAGGTGTATCTTATGCGATCATCTTCAGTAACCTTCTTGTACCGCTGATCGAGAGAGTTACTCTTCCAAAACCTTTCGGTAAAGGAGGAGAAAAATAATGAATAAGATTATCAAAAATACACTGATCCTTGCAGCGATCACAGTAGTATCCGGTCTGGTGCTCGGAGCAGCTTATGAAGTAACAAAAGATCCGATCGCCCAGACACAGGCAAAGCAGAAACAGGAAGCCTGCCAGGCAGTTTATCCGGAAGCTGATTCCTTCGAAGCAATGGACGTAGATCAGAAAGCTGCAAAAGAAGCAATCAAAAAGATGGGAACGAATGCAACAGTAGATGAAGTCTATTCTGCTGTTATGGATGGAAGCGAAGCTGGTTATGTTATAACAGTAACAGACAAAGACGGTTACGGCGGAGATATCCAGATCACAGTTGGTATCATGGCTGACGGTACGTTCAATGGTATTTCTTTCCTTTCCATCAGCGAGACAGCAGGTCTTGGTATGCGTGCGAAAGAACCGAACTTCTATAATCAGTTTGCAGGACAGCAGGCTGAAAAATTCTATGTATCCAAAGATGGCGGAGACGGACAGCCGATCGATGCTTTAAGTGGTGCAACCATCACTTCCCGTGCAGTCACAGGAGCTGTCAACACAGCACTTGGATATTACCAGACAGCGTTAGGAGGTAGTGGAAATGAATAAATGTACAGAAAGATTGTATAACGGTCTTGTAAAAGAAAATCCGACCTTTGTTATGATGCTTGGTATGTGTCCGACACTGGCGGTTACAACATCCGCAATCAACGGTATTGGTATGGGACTTTCTACCACAGTGGTACTGATCTTCTCAAACCTTTTGATTTCCCTGCTGCGTAAGATCATTCCGGATTCTGTTCGTATGCCGGCATTCATCGTAGTCGTAGCAACACTCGTTACCGTGGTACAGTTCCTTATGGAAGGTTTTGTACCTGGACTTTATGCATCACTTGGTGTATATATTCCTCTGATCGTAGTAAACTGTATCATCCTCGGACGTGCAGAAGCATACGCATCAAAGAACCCGGTTCTTCCGTCTATCTTCGATGGTATCGGTATGGGACTTGGATTTACCTTTGGTCTTACCTGCATCGGTATCGTCAGAGAGCTGATCGGTTCCGGAAAAGTATTCGGTCTTCAGATTATGCCGGATATCTACGAACCTGTTACAATTTTCATCCTTGCTCCTGGTGCATTCCTTGTACTTGCATTCCTTGTGGCTGCACGTAACAAGATCATGAAGAGACTGGAAGCAAAAGGCAAGAAAGTTGTCAAAGCACAGGGATGCTGCGAAGGCGGATGCGCTTCATGTGGCGGATGCGACGGACACGTATTCCCGACAGGTCAGGAAAAGGAATAGGAGGGAGATAAGAGATGAAAGAATTACTTATTATAGCAGTTGGTTCGGCGCTTGTTAACAACGTCGTACTCAGCCAGTTCCTCGGTATCTGTCCTTTCCTTGGCGTTTCTAAGAAAATTGAGACAGCAGCCGGCATGGGCGGCGCAGTTGTTTTCGTTATCACGATTGCATCTTTTATTACTGGTGCGATCTACCAGTTTATCTTACACCCTGCAGGATTTGAGTATCTGCAGACCATCGTATTTATCCTGGTCATCGCAGCACTCGTTCAGTTTGTAGAGATGTTCCTCAAGAAGGTTATGCCTCCGCTTTATAATGCACTGGGTGTATATCTTCCGCTGATCACAACAAACTGTGCAGTACTTGGTGTATCACTGAACTGTGTAACAAAAGGATATAACATCCTTGAAGGTGTTGTATACGGATTCTCCACAGCAGTCGGATTTACGATCGCGATCGTAATCATGGCTGGTATCCGTGAGAAGATCGAATACAACGATATCAGTGAGTCTTTCCAGGGAACCCCGATCGTACTGCTTACTGCAGCACTGATGTCCATCGCGTTCTTTGGATTCTCAGGAATCATTTAACAGAAGGAGGACCGTGTTATGAGTATAACAGGAGTATTGATTGCTGCACTTATCGTAGGCGGTACCGGCGTATTCATCGGTGTCTTCCTTGGAATTGCAGGCAAGAAATTTGCAGTTGAAGTAGATGAAAAAGAAGAAGCGATTCTCGCTGAGCTTCCGGGCAACAACTGTGGTGGATGTGGATATGCCGGATGTTCCGGTCTTGCAGCAGCCATCGCAAAAGGAGAAGCTCCGGTCGGACAGTGTCCGGTCGGCGGTGCTCCGGTAGCAGCAAAAATCGCAGCGATCATGGGCGAAGAAGCCGGTGAAAGCGTACACGAAGTTGCATTTGTAAAATGTGCCGGAACCTGTGAAAAAGCAAAACAGGCATATGACTATACAGGAATCACAGATTGCCAGATGGCAGCCATGATGCAGAATGGCGGATCAAAAGGATGTTCCTTTGGATGCCTTGGATTCGGAAGCTGTGTCAAAGCATGTCCGTTCGATGCAATCCATATCGTAGACGGAATTGCAGTCGTAGACAAAGAAGCATGTAAAGCCTGCGGTAAATGTATCGCTACCTGTCCAAAACATCTGATCGAGCTTGTACCTTATGAACAGAAGCATCTCGTACAGTGCAGCTCAAAAGATAAAGGAAAAGACGTTATGAGCGTATGTTCCGTAGGATGTATCGGTTGTAAGATGTGTGAAAAAGTATGTGAGTCTGATGCAGTACATGTAGTAGATAATATCGCACACATTGATCCGGAAAAATGTACAAACTGTGGAAAATGTGCGGAGAAATGTCCGAAGAAGATTATTAAGTAAATAAATGATGAAAGAAAAGGATCCGGATGCTGTGATATGCTACCCTCATA